>JBCCLY010000273.1:0-5958 GCA_039026655.1 Cyanobacteria bacterium P01_C01_bin.38
ATGGGTTCCCTCACGCTGATTCACGACCATTACTTCATATTATTGGTTTTTGTCCTTTGTTGGAAGTACTCTTTGAATATGGTAATTTCAGTTGGATTTTTATATAGTACAAATATATGCAATTGTCGGAAAAGTACTATCGGCATCGCGATTTACTACGTTATTTCTATACTAGATTGCTAGACTATGAGTTTATTGTTTTTCGCATCAAAAAAAATTGATATGTTTGTTTTTTGAGTTTATATAGATAATATTACTATTTGCTGGCTAAAGCTATAAACCTATTTCAAGTAGCAAAAACAAGATTATTCTTAAAATATTTGTAGTTTCATATACATTATCGATATTATGAATCTGGATAAAGTGAATTTAGACAAGGCAATAAGATGATTTTGTTTGTATATTAAAATACTAAGTATGAATTTTCAATAGAATTATAAGTCTTGTCAGATAAGTCTTTGAGACCTTTTCCTCCCTTTATAGTGCAAGCTTGTGCGATGTACTGGCTCGAAACCCCTGCACTTTTTCCTAAAATTGTTGCTTAAATTTAGAATTCAAGCCACAAAACCTAATATTTTTAAGCTTTGTGGGTTCTATTTTAAATTTCTAAGCTTATTCAGCAAGCCCTAAGTAGTGTGGACTTAAGTAGGTAGGCAGAAATAAACAGCACTATGTTACAGAATGTTTTTTGGCATCAAAGCCTTATTCCTACTCCCTAATCCCTATTCCCTATTCCCTATTCCTAATTACAATTTTCAACGCCAACCTACTTAGCACGCTATTTGCTAGATACTTCTATGGATAACAATGTAATTAAGATTGCAGTTTTATAGGCTGGTAACAATTAACTATATTGCTTTAATAATTTAAAATATGAAATCCAAAATGTTCGCAAGTCAATAATGATTAAAATTCAGGAATTTAGCTTTAGATTATAGCTCGAATAGATTATGAAATTGACCCCGAAAAATGCAGGCGATGATTCATTTGAAAATAGCAATCAAGACATCCTAATTATTGACGATACACCGGATAATCTACGAATTTTATCTTCAATTTTAGCTAAAGTGGGGTACAAAGTTCGTAAGGCATTGAATTCGGAGATGGCTTTTAGAGCTTGCCAAACTCAATTACCAGATTTAATTTTACTTGATATTATGATGCCGGAGGTAGACGGATATGAGGTTTGCCAGCGTTTTAAAGCCAATAGTGCAACTGCCGATATACCAATTATTTTTATAACTGCGTTAGACGATATTCTCGATAAAGTTAAAGCCTTTAATGTCGGAGGAGTAGATTATATTACTAAACCATTTGAATTTGCAGAAGTGATTGTAAGAGTAAAAAATCAGCTTAAATTAAGAAGCGCTCAATTAGAAGTATTAAAGCTTAATAATCGGCTTGAAGAAAGAGTTAAGCAGCGTACCTTAGAGCTTGAGAATGCTCTGAAAAAACTTAAAATAGAAATTCATTCTCGGCAGGAGTTGCAAAGCAAGCTACTTGAAAGTGCTTTACGAGATGCTTTAACTAGCTTACCTAACAGAGTGTTTTTTTTGGATCGATTAGAAAAAGTTTTAAACCGCGCCAAGTTAGAATCTGACTATCACTTTGCCGTACTTTTTCTAGACTGCGATCGATTCAAAATTATTAATGATTCTTTGGGGCATTTAGTAGGAGATAGATTACTAATCGCTATAGCCCAACGTCTAAAAAAATCTTTATCACCATTTGATACGTTAGCACGATTGGGCGGCGATGAATTTGGCATTATTTTAGAGAATATTTCGGATATCCAGATGGTAGCTTCGACTGCCGAAGGTATTCTAAACTCTTTAAATCAACATTTTAATATATCTAGATACCAGGTATTTGTAAATGCAAGTATTGGTATAAATTGGGGTAATACTAATTATGAAAAGCCCGAATATTTACTCCGAGATGCCGATACAGCAATGTATCGCGCAAAAGCATTAGGCAGAGGAAGATTTCATGTTTTCGATCCTAAGATGCATCGAGAAGCTATCCAAATGTTAGAGTTAGAAAATGATTTAAGAAGAGCAGTAAAACAGCAAGAATTTATTGTTTATTATCAGCCTATAATATCTTTAAGTACGGGGAAAATTACTGGTTTTGAAGCACTTATCCGCTGGCAACACCCACTAAAAGGTTTAATTTTGCCAACTGAATTTATATCTGTGACAGAGGAAATAGGTTTAATTTATGCTATAGATACTTGGGTATTAAAAACAGCCTGCAATCAACTACATATTTGGCAAAATCACCCGGCAGTTCCAAAACCTTTGTATATCAGTGTTAACTTAAGTGTAAAATTATTTCTACAACCAAACTTTCTGGCTCAAATCGATCAAATTATCTACGAAACGAAAGTGAATCCCGCTTTCTTACAACTAGAAATCACAGAAAGTATATTCATGGAAAATAACGTGGATGTAAAAACAATCCTTCAAGAACTTAAAAAAAGAAATATCCAGTTAACTATGGATGATTTTGGTACTGGTTATTCTTCTTTGAGCTATTTACACAACTTCCCTTTGAATACTCTTAAAATAGATAAATCTTTTTTAAGTTTAATGCAGGAGGATAATGAGAATATGGGTTTAGTTCCAGCAATGATTAGTATAGCTCATTCTATGGGAATGAAAGCAATTGCTGAGGGGGTTGAAACTTCTGAACAATTGTCACAAATTCGACATTTGAATTGTGATTTTGCTCAAGGAAATTTATTTTCTACACCTATAGAGCCACGCCTAATGCTAAATTTGATGTTGGCAGCACCTCTATGGTAAAAAAATATTTACTTACAAAAAACTTTAGAAGATTTGAAAGCAGCCCAAACATAACAAATCCAAATAGATTCGCAAGCAGAAAAATTTTCAGCAAAAAAAGCTTGAGACTACTGAGTATCATACTATTTATATCAGTACTTCCGCAATCGATGGCAATAGTGGCGTGAGAATTTCTATTGCAGATAGCGGCATGGGAATATCACAGAAAGTTCGCTCTTTTATTTTCGATCCTTTCTTTACTACAAAACCCGTAGGTAAAGGCAGTGGTAATGAATTATCTATTTGCTACCAGTAGTAGATAAGCATTCGGGAAAGATTATTTATAATTCGACTCCTGGAAATGGAACAGAATTTATTATTGAAATTCCATTCATGCCAATCAGGGATTTATATATCCCTAAAGAAAAAACCGCATCGTAATTTTTGAGTATTTTAATTAAATTGAGAATCTAGATCATCAATTTTTCTGTCCCGTAGCATAATAGAAGTGTGACCGATCTATTTAACCCACTACTATCGCTTAAAGAAAAACGCTGGTTCAAGCTGATTTGTGGAGCCAGCTTCCAACATCTGCCTGCGGTTAGAAGTTTAACATTAGCTTATGCGCTAGCTGGAGCTGACTGCATAGATGTAGCAGCCGATCCGGCTGTTATTGTTGCCGCTCAGGAAGGCTTGCAAGCTGCTGCGAGTTTGGGGCACGCTGCCCAAGAACGAGGTTTTGCCTATAAAGGAAGACCTCTATTAATGGTTAGCTTAAACGATGGCGAAGATCCACACTTCCGCAAAGCACAATTTGATTCTACTCAATGCCCATCTGAATGCTCTCGCCCTTGCGAACGCATCTGCCCAGCACAAGCCATTACGTTTAATAGTATCAAATATGACTATTGTGGCATTCTGTCTGATAAGTGCTATGGCTGTGGTCGTTGCGTTCCAGTATGCCCGTATGATAAGATAGAAGCGGTATCTTATGCAACATCTAATGGAGCAGTAGCACCTTTGATACTGAAATCTGGAGTTGATGCAGTAGAAATTCATACGACTGTCGGACGTTTGGCCGAATTTAAGAAGTTGTGGCAAACAATTTCAAGCAATGTTGAGCATTTAAAGTTATTAGCCATTAGTTGTACTGATGGTGAAGGGATGATTGACTATCTGCACGATCTGTATGATGCGATCGCCCCGCTTAATTGCGTGAATATATGGCAAACCGACGGCAGGTCGATGAGCGGTGATATTGGCTCGGGCACTACATTAGCTGCTGTAAAACTAGGTTCCAAAGTATTGAAAGCAAATATACCAGGATATGTGCAGTTGGCAGGTGGTACGAATAGATACACCGTGCCGAAATTAGAGGCTATGGGATTGTTGAAGAAATTAACCAAACACACAAGTGTGAATATGAGAGAGAATAATGACAACTCTCATAATCATACAACTGGTTTGGAAACCCAGGCATCTATTGCCGGTGTTGCTTATGGTAGCTATGCCCGAAAACTGCTTTCACCAGTTTTGGAACAATTAGAAGAAAAGGAGGTGAATTATAAAAATGTCAAAGTAACTGCTCGAAAGCTTGAAGAAGAACCCACACTGCTTTGGCAAGCCGTATCGCTTGCACACGAGTTAGTTTCCCAGCTCAAAGATTAAGTACGACGGTAGAGCACAGCAGCTCGTCGTCCCCTATCTCTAAAAACGTCACCATAAAAAGCATGACGATTACAGACGATCTCCGAAAATTATTAGCTATATTGCCCCAAGACTTGCGGCAGATGCTCGAACAGCATCCTCAAAGAGATAGTTTAGTAGAAGTGGTATTGGATCTGGGTCGTTGCCCAGAAGCACGATTCCCTTCTGGAGCCGAATATCTAAGCGAAATACCCATTACTCAGCAACAGATAGATGATTGCATTGTGCGAGTGGGTACTTTTGGCGGAGATAATCGAGCAGGAATAGAGCAAACTTTACATCGGATTAGCGCTATTCGCAACCGCACCGGCAAGATTATAGGTTTAACCTGTCGTGTCGGACGTGCGATACATGGAACGATTAGCATGATCCGCGATTTAGTCGAAAATGGTCAATCAATTCTCATGCTGGGTCGTCCAGGTGTGGGAAAAACTACTGTTTTAAGAGAAATAGCACGTGTCTTAGCAGATGAACTTGATAAAAGAGTAGTTATAATTGACACTTCCAATGAAATTGCTGGAGATGGTGATGTTCCCCATCCAGCCATTGGTAGAGCCAGAAGGATGCAGGTTTCTCATCCCTCCGAGCAGCATCAAGTAATGATTGAGGCAGTGGAAAACCATATGCCTGAAGTAATCGTTATTGATGAAATTGGTACGGAGTTAGAAGCATTAGCATCTCGTACTATTGCCGAGCGTGGCGTGCAATTAATAGGTACGGCACACGGTAATCAAATAGAAAACTTGATTAAAAACCCTACTCTTTCAGACTTGGTAGGGGGTATACAGGCAGTAACTCTGGGAGATGATGAAGCCAGAAGGCGAGGCTCTCAGAAAACAGTTTTAGAACGCAAAGCGCCTCCTACCTTTGAAATTGCAGTAGAAATGCAAGAAAGGCAGCGTTGGGTAGTTCATGAAAGCGTTGCTGATACTATAGATAATCTTTTGAGAGGAAGACAGCCAACCCCGCAAGTGAGAACCATAGATGATAACGGTAAAGTGGCGATCGCCCGTCAGTTAACCGCTATTAACGGTGGAGCATCACAAACCGAACGAGGAGAAGAAACATTTCGCGGGCGAGGCTCTAATAGAAACAACGGTTGGAGAGCATCCGGGCAAATGCGTCCTTTGGTACCGCTAAATGCGGAATACCAGAGTAATAATGGTTCTGGGCGTAGTGAATTTGACCGCTTATTAGATCAATCTTTCAATAACTCTAATGGTTTTGAGAGCAACGGACATAAGGATTCCGGCCCAAATGGGGAAGATTTACCCTTACATATTTACCCTTACGGCGTTAGTCGCAGTCAATTAGACCAGGTAGTAGGGGTACTTCATTTGCCGGTAGTATTGACAAAAGATATTGATAGTGCAGATGCCATTTTAGCATTGCGGTCACACGTCAAAAATCATGCGAAATTGCGACAGATGGCGAAAGCTCGTCAAGTGCCAATTCACATGATTAA
>JBCCLY010000274.1:0-5941 GCA_039026655.1 Cyanobacteria bacterium P01_C01_bin.38
AGGGCGTGCCGGAAGACAAGGGGACCCAGGTTCCACCAGATTTTTCTTAAGTTTAGAAGACAACTTAATGAGAATATTCGGTGGCGATCGCGTTGCTAGTTTGATGAATATGTTCCGCGTAGAAGAAGATATGCCCATCGAATCGGGTATGTTAACTCGCAGCTTAGAAGGTGCCCAGAAAAAAGTTGAAACCTACTACTACGACATTCGTAAACAGGTATTCGAGTACGACGAAGTAATGAACAACCAGCGTAGAGCAATTTACGCCGAACGTCGTAGAGTATTAGAAGGGCAAGACTTAAAAGAGCAGGTAATTAAATACGCCGAAAAGACGATGGATGACATCGTTGATTATTACGTCAACCCAGACTTACCATCAGAAGAATGGGAATTAGATAAATTAGCCGAAAAAGTTAAAGAATTCGTTTATTTACTATCGGACTTACAGCCTTCTCATTTAGAAGATATGTCCATGAGCGAAATCAAAGCTTTTCTCCACGAGCAAGTTCGCATCGCTTACGACATGAAAGAAGCCGAAGTCGATCAAATTCAACCCGGATTGATGCGTCAAGCAGAACGATTCTTTATTTTACAGCGAATAGACACCTTATGGCGCGAGCATTTGCAGCAAATGGAAGCCTTGAGGGAGTCAGTAGGATTACGTGGTTACGGGCAGAAAGATCCGTTAATTGAATACAAGAGCGAAGGATACGAACTATTCCTGGATATGATGACAAACATCCGCCGCGATGTTGTTTACTCCTTGTTTATGTTCCAACCACAGCCACAGCCTACAGTAGAAACATCTCAGATGGTGTAGAGTTCCAAAATTTTGATTTCATATTGAGAAACCGGGTTTTATTAAATTCCCGGTTTTTTATTTTACAGCGGATTTCATTTTAATGAGGTACAGAACATATCGTGATAAGGGAGTAGGGAGTAGGGAGTAGGGAGTAAAAGAATGTACCTCATTTAACTGCAAAGTGCTGTATGTTCTCTATTCCCTGTTTCCCGTTCCCTACTCCCTTCTATGAAATTATTATTTTTATGCAGCCAAAATAAATTAAGAAGCCCGACAGCAGAAGCGATTTTTTCCGAATATGAAGGATTAGAAGTCGAATCTGCTGGTTTAAATAAAGGCGCAGAAAATCTTTTGTCAACAGAAAGCATTGAATGGGCTGATATTATTTTTGTAATGGAAAAGTCTCATAAAAATAAATTATCGAAAAACTTTAAATCTTTTATGAAAGGTAAGCGAGTAGTATGTTTAGATATTCCCGATGAATACGATTATATGCAGCCAGATTTGATTAAAATGTTGAAGAATAAAGTTTTGCCATTGTTGGGGACATTTTGAAATAAATTATTAACTTTACTGGATAAGTTCGTAAAATCTTCACCTATATAGTGATTAAGACATCGTAAACCTGTACAATGGTGCATTGAGTTAAGACTATGTATTCAAACACTTCTATTAATCAAACTAAAAATCCAGAGCAATCGAAGATTAAACGTTTTGTATCTATAGATATATTGCGCGGTTTGGTGATGATTTTGATGACATTAGATCATACAAGAGTTTTCTTTTATAATGTTCGTTTTAACCCATTGGACTTAAGTCAATCAAATATTCCTCTATTTTTGACTAGATGGATTACTCATTTATCCGCACCATCATTCATTTTTCTTGCAGGTATAGCTGCTTTTCTTTCTTTAAAACGAAGGAAAAACAAACAAAAACTAGCTACTTTTTTATTGCGAAGAGGATTTTGGTTAATATTTTTAGAATTAACTGTAATCAGCTTCGCATGGACATTTAATCCCAGTATTTTTATCGCAGGAGTACTATGGGTAATCGGTTGGTCTATGATTGTCTTAGCTATATTAATTCTGCTTCCCATTCGCATCGTAGCTATATTCGGAATTATACTTATTGCCAGTCATAACTTGTTTGACAACGTTCAAGTAGAGCAACTAGGAAATTTTGGCTGGATTTGGGCATTTCTTCACGAACGGGCAATGTTTGTACCGATACCAGGAATACGCTTTATTCTTGGTTATCCGCTGATTCCTTGGGTTGGTGTAATGGCAAGTGGTTACGCTTTTGGAAATGTGTTGACTAAAACAAAAACTGAGCGTCTGCGTTGGTTACGAAATTTAGGTTGGGGTTTAATTTTTAGTTTCATAGTTATCCGGGGGTTGAATATTTATGGAGATCCAAAACCTTGGTCAGTACAATCGAATTTTTGGAAAACAATATTATCGTTTATAAATTGTCATAAATATCCACCATCATTATCTTATTTATTGGTCACTCTAGGTATAGCTTTTTTGTTACTTTATCTGTTTGAAAGTAAAAAAAGTGTTCTTTTCAAGCCTTTAATGGTTTTTGGAAGCGTGCCATTATTCTTTTATGTTATGCATCTTTGGTTAATACACCTTTCTGCTATTTTATTAGCTCTACCTAAATATGGTCTGAAAGCATTTTTTCTACCTTATTTATTATCTAGTGCAATGCCAGAAGATTATGGATATGATTTACATCATGTATATGTATTATGGATAGTTATGCTTGTTATTCTTTATCCTTTATGTAGCTGGTTTTCCGAGTATAAATCGAAAAATAAACATTGGTGGCTGAGTTTTTTATAAAAAAGGGTTTGTCTAAAGCATTTTTTTAACGAGGGAGTAGGGAGTAGGGAGTAGGGAGTAGAGAACCCCATACTTAAAAGTAGGGGATTTGATATCGACATCTTGGGTGTCGCTCCAAGCAGTCTCCACCCAAATTCTTTTTGTTCTTCATGCTTGAAAACAGGGGCTTCGGACCACTTAAGAGTAGGGTATTTTTCCTCTTCCCCCTACTCCCTTACCCCTACTCCCTTACCCCTATTTGGTGATTGCGAGCGAAATATATATCCTATCGGACAGGCTTCGATAGGATATTATTTTAGTGATTATCTTCTTACCTTTCGGGAACACCTGAGCCGCACCTACGGTAAACGGTGAGCGGAAGATTTTTTTTAAATTAGCAACTACATCTTCTATTCCCCGTTTCCCATTCCCCATTCCCTAATTACTACCATTATTATTTAAATTATGAACGCATCAGGGGTAAAAATTATCTTAGTAGAACCAGCTGGGCCATTAAATGTAGGCTCAATAGCGCGGGTGATGAAAAACTTTGCCCTTAAACAACTGGTATTAGTAAACCCCCAATGCGACTACTTGGGAGAAGAAGCCATGAGAATGGCAGTTCACGCCAAAGATGTTTTACAAGCAGCAGTATGCGTTCATACATTACCCCAAGCATTACAGGGTTGTAAGAGGGCGATCGCCACAACAGCTAGAACCCGAGATAATTGTCCGCTACAAAGTCCCCGCGAAGTATTACCCTGGTTATTAGAGTCAGAATCGCAACCAGCAGCATTAATATTTGGTAGAGAAGATAGAGGATTAAGCAACGAAGAATTAAACTACGCTCAAAAATTCATGCGTATTCCTACCGATTCCGGTTATGCATCGTTGAATCTGGCTTCCGCTGTAGCAATTAGCTGTTACGAATTAGCGCTTTGTGAACCGTCAACCATTGAAACTGTTGCATTAAATAACGAAACTGCACCGATGGAGGTTGTCGAAGCATACTACGAACAGTTAGAATCGCTACTGCTGTCTATTGAGTATCTATATCCGCATACCGCAGCCAGTCGCATGGAAAAATTTAGACAATTGTATAATCGCGCTCAACTACAAACAAAAGAAGTCGCTATGCTAAGAGGTATCATACGGCAGATGCAGTGGGCGATAGCACAATCCGGAAAGTTATAAAAATAGATGAAAGAGTATTAATTATATGCGAAGCAGTCCCCTAAAAATAAGAATAATAGCTTAAACTAAACACATTTATGCTACAAAGAGTGATTTGAGAAGGGACAGGTAGACAAATTAGGTTTGATTCGTAGCGAATTTAAAGAATAAGTGGGTTAGAAGGAGTAGCGGTGTCAGAGTCAAGTTACAAATTTACAGCTTCTGGGCGGCGACAACCCACCAAGGGCCGTCAACGAGTACGTAAAGTCCAGAAGCCAGGAAATGGAAAAGTAAAACCAGTTGGAAAGCAGCGTTCACCACAAGGTGGAACCATTTCGCGTGTAACAATTAATACGAATTCTGACCGCACTAAAAAACCCCGAAAGCGAAAAAGAGTAGAAGCACCAGCAGAAACTTGGTTGAGAAAAAAGGATGCCTCTCAAGCAGCATCTAGAGGAACGAAATCTGCTGCTATAAACGGTAAAATTCCACCTTTAAAATCTAATAAACGAATAAGCAAAAGAGTCAAAGTATCTAATAAAACTCGCCTTAAACCAATGGCGAGAACCATGCTTTATATATTGCGTTTATTAATTGTTGGAGTAGGCATTGGTGCAATTGTAGGTACCGCACTATCAGTATTAGATCCAGCAACTCAAAATACTACAGCTAACTCACCTAAAGTCGAAAATCAAGCTCAAACACCTCCGAGAAATCAAGGCTTTTATTTAAATCAAGAAATAATTCCTTTAAAAAGTGTTCTACAAAGTCTTGTAGCTGCTAGCCCGAATTTAACACCAGGAATTTTCATAGCAGATTTAGATACTGGTAACTATGTAGATTTAAACGGCAACACTTCATTGCCATCAGCCAGCACAATAAAATTACCCATACTAGTTGCCTTCTTCCAAGATATAGAAGCAGGAAAAATTCGACTAGATGAAAAACTAGTCATGACAAAAGAAATGCTTGCGGGTGGCTCCGGCGATATGCGGAGTAAACCAGTCGGAACTCAATTTACCGCCTTGGAAGTCGCGGATAAAATGATGGTAATTAGCGATAACACCGCTACAAATATGCTAATAGCCCGTTTGGGTGGAATAGAAGCTCTAAATCAAAGATTTCGCACTTGGGGATTAACAGCTACCACACTTCGCAACCAATTACCTGACATCCAGGGAACTAATACCACCAACTCCAGAGAATTAGTACAAGTAATGGGAATGGTAAGTAAAGGACAATTAGTTTCAAACAGGATGTCGCAGCAGATAATTGAAATCATGCGTCGCAACCAAAGACGGCATTTATTACCCAAAGGTTTGGGTACAGGAGCCACAATAGCTAATAAAACCGGGTTCATTGGCGCAATGTTAGGTGATGTAGGTTTAATTGAATTACCATCCGGCAAGCGCTACGTTGCAGCAGTGATGGTACAGCGCCCTAGAAACGATGCTCGCGCAGAAACTTTAATTACTTCTGTATCTCGCTCAGCTTACCAATACTTCAATCAGCCAGTTGCAATGCCAGCACCTGGAACTAATGTTCTTCCTCCACCAGGCAGCAATTCTCCTTACTTAAATAATCCACCAGCAGGAATGAACACTTATCAACCACCCCTACCGAATTCCGTTCCCAACGGTGTGAATAATACATTGCCCATAATAACTTATCCAAATAATGGGTACAATTCGCAGTATCATTATCCTTATCGAAGATAGATTAAATGGGTAATTGGTAATAGGTAATTGGTAATAGGTAATTGATTATTCAACAGAGTCAGCCTTGTGCGTATTTATATAATGACGGCTGCACATAGGCTGATCGCCTGTTTCCTACAACCAATTACCAACTACCCATTACCAACTACCAATTACCAATTACCATGCCTACTCCTTCCATTCAATTTTTTGCTGGCATTAACGAGGAATTAGGAAACGTCAGCTTGCGGCGCAATCCTAAAACTGGGAAACGCATCGTTTTAATGACATTCAATCAGATGCAGGCATTAGAACAATTCAACAGCTTTACAAAAAAGTCTTTAAATTCAATGCTTTTGAAAGATGAAGAAGGCGAAATCAACGTAACTCCTTCTTCTACTAAATTTATTTTTGGTGGTGACGAAGGAGATGAATTAAAA
>JBCCLY010000275.1:0-5936 GCA_039026655.1 Cyanobacteria bacterium P01_C01_bin.38
ACCACTACCAACTAACCACTAACAACCAATATTAAAGATGCAATTTGCCAAGCGTTTAGAACCCCTGCAATCCAATGTGTTCGCAGATATGGACATTGCTAAGGCTAAGGCTTTGGCTTATGGTCGTGAGATAATTGATTTGTCTTTGGGATCTTCGGATTTACCAGCATCCAGTCATGTTATTGAAGCTATAGCTGAGTCTTTATACGATAAGAGTACTCACGGATATCTTTTGTTTAATGGAACTCAAGAGTTTCGCTGTGCAGCTGCTCGATGGTATTCACTTCGATTTGGTATTTCGGTAGATCCAGAAACTGAAGTGCTACCTCTTATTGGTTCTCAAGAAGGAACGGCTCATTTACCGTTAGCTATTTTAAATCCAGGTGATTTTGCTTTATTACTCGATCCTGGCTACCCTTCTCATGCTGGGGGAGTTTATTTAGCAAACGGTCAAATTTATCCAATGCCTTTACGGGAAGAAAACAATTTTTTACCTGTATTTGAGGAAATTCCCGCCCATGTCTTGGCGCAGTCGCGAATGATGGTATTAAGCTATCCGCATAATCCGACTGCTGCAATCGCACCGCTATCTTTCTTTGAAAAAGCTGTTTCTTTTTGTCAGCAACACGATATTGTTCTGGTTCATGATTTTCCCTATGTGGATTTAGTGTTTGCTGAATCGGAAGCGCAAAAAACGAATCCACACTATATTGCGCCTTCAATTTTGCAAGCCGACAAGACAAAAAGTATCTCGATTGAATTTTTTACTTTGTCCAAATCTTATAATATGGGCGGTTTTCGCGTCGGCTTTGCTATTGGTAATCGCGAGTTGGTTGGAGCTTTGCGTCGGGTAAAAGCAGCAGTTGATTTTAATCAGTATCGAGGAATCTTGAATGGGGCGATCGCCGCTTTAAGTGGGCCACAATCGGGAATAAAAATCAATGTAGATAGCTTTCAAAAACGGCGGGATGCTCTTGTTAATGCTTTACACCGCATCGGATGGCAGGTTCCTATGCCAAAAGCGACAATGTATGTTTGGGCAAAGCTACCGGAACTTTTTTGTGACGATTCTATTCAATTCTGTAAAGAGTTAGTTGAAAATACGGGTGTTGCTGCTTCCCCTGGTGCTGGCTTTGGTAAATCGGGAGAGGGTTACGTGCGCTTCGCACTAGTTCGCGAACCATCAGTGCTAGAAGCCGCTGTAGATAAGATATACCAGTTTTTGCAGTTAGTTTATTAAAACTTAATTTTAGATTGATACAAATTTAATTAATAAGTATCGGCAATTACAGTAGTACTCGGTTAAACTGAACAAGTATTACAGATTCCGTGCATCATTTTTTTCGCAGATTCAAGCAATATACTTACTTTTATCGGATTTAATATCTTTTAAGAGTAATGTAATTGCATCCGAAATAAAGGGGAGTATCAATTACTTGTTTTTTTAGTTTTAAGGAACGATTGCGTCCATGACAATAACTATAAACAAAGTTCGTAATTACGTATTACTTGGTACGATAATTAGTGCAAGCGCTACAGCCCCAGCACAAGCAGGTTCGCTTATAAATCTTAATAGTAATGATGATTTAACAGACGCTCAAAATTATTTTGAATCGGATGATAGTCAAGATAATTTATTAGAGACACACTGTTTTGAAGCAGATTCTTGTATATCCTTTCCCGAATTTGATTTAGAGAAAGAACTTAACAAAGAAGATAATGCTAAAAATCCAGTTGATGATTCATTGTTGAAGAAAGCTAAAGACACTATAGAAACTATTCAAGCTGCTTCTCAATATAAAGTCATAACTACAGAAGACGGAGTTGAACACTTAGTATATAAAGCTGATTCTACTGCATCGGAAAACCCGGAGCTGTATACTTCTGTCTATTTTTCAGCGGTTTCCGAAAGGGAAAGGGTTCCGGAACCTTCTGCACTGATTGGATTAATCGCATTTTTCTTACTTGCTGCAAAGCGTAAAACAGCGAAAAACGGTCATACATCAGTCCAATAATTATCGACACAATTGCGTAGAATAATAAAATTATCTACGAACACTTTAATTTAAGGTGCATCTATTTTTTATCGCCACGTTTAAACTGTATAAGAGATACAACTGATGCAACATTCTTTATCTTTAAAATCTTTAATCCTTTGCAAAAATTACTTATATAATCCTCAGTTTAATTCAATATATTTGGTGTCAATAATTACATAGTTTACAAAAAAGATTATTAAGTTAGTAAAAATACACACCAATTATAAGTAATAGATACATTCTTAAAAAAATATAAGGTTTATCATAAAAGTTTAATATCCTGTTAAAGATTAGTTTAACTTTGTCCTAAATTGTTGTAATGAGCTAGTATTTATCATAAGCACAAACAATAATGAAGTAAATTTTTTTGATAAGATTTTTGGCAAGATAAATTTGATTCGAGCATACAGGTTTAAATAAGTCGAAAAAATATAATATTGTTACGTTCTTTTACGAATCATTGACTCGTGAGCGAGAGTGATAGGTGAAAATGACAGCGCAGTTAATAAATGTCAAGCAGCAAATTGAGCCACATTGCACTCAAAAAGTTTTACTAATTGAAGATAATGATGCGAATCGAATGTTACTCAGCGATTGCTTAAATTATTGTGGATACCAAGTTAAAAGCTTATCTAATGGTTCAAAGTTTTTCTCTACAGTAGAGACTTTTCGACCAGATTTAGTTGTATTAGATTTAAAACTGCCGGATATTGACGGCTTTTTATTGCTAGAAAAAATGCAGCAAAATTCTCACACTGCAAAAATTCCTGTAATTGTAGTTTCGGGGTTAGCTTTTAAATCAGATTGCGAGCGAGCGATACATTTAGGCGCTCGTCGCTATTTTGTGAAACCTGTAATTCTGACTGAGCTTACTCAAGCTATTGAAAAAGAACTGTCTTGTAACCAAAAATAAGAGTTAAGCAGGTTGGCGTTGAAAATTGTAATTAAGACAAGGCAGCAGGGGTAAGGGTTCTTTTTATTTGTGCCGATTTACTCACTTTTATTAATTTTCACCGATTATATTTATTCGGATTTTTGGTTAACTAAATATTCTTCTACACTTTGACTTAAATTTTGTACGGAAGAACCAATTATAGAGATTTTTCGTTGAGCTTGCGCTAACAGTAAAATAGCCGATTGCAGTTCATTAAGCGTTTCATTCATCGCTTCACGATACTGTGATTCAAAATCTTGCGAATTCATATTGTATCTCCTAAAATATTTTTTAAATTAATTGACATTCAGTATTAACAAGGAAAGCAACATCAAACTACATATAAATTCGTTACTAAAAGGTAAGTTTGATTTATACCAATCATAATCATTTGCTTCATGTCTATAAATCCGTTGATTCTCCTAATACTCAAGAATTTTAGGAAAATACCAAATCTTGCTTATTTGAATAGCGGTTAATATAACGAATTTATAATCATGAAAGTTAGTAATGTAGAGAATTTACGAAGAAATAGGTCAAAATCGATATCGCATCGTTTTTAGTAAAATGTAAAAAATAGCTGTTAATCTCAGATTTAAAAGAATTCTTACTAATTTTTCAAGATTTTACAGTTAATTGAGAAGAAAGTTTAAAAAACTAGTAATTATTACTATATTTACTTGCAACACCTCTACTGAAATTAATCGCTTCAAAAGCAACTGTAGAGGATGTTCGTGAATGCGAGTGAAAAAAATCAAATTCCCGTACAACAACTGTGATTTTACTTAAAATAGTACAGGTGGGTCGATTTCTTATATATTTTCTTTAAAGACTTTAATTGTGACAAAATCGCACGAAGCTTTACCACTGCTAAAAAATCCAGAACGTCTGGAAAATCGTCTCAAAGAAATTCCCCCAGAGCCGGGGGTTTATTTGATGCGCGATGCAACCGATCGCATCGTGTATATAGGAAAATCACGAAAATTGCGATCGCGAGTTCGTTCTTATTTCCGAGAGTCGCAAAAACTTACGGATCGTATCGCAATGATGGTAAGACTGGTGACGGATATCGAATTTATTGTCACCGATACCGAAGCTGAAGCATTAGCTTTAGAAGCAAACTTGATTAAGCAGCATCAGCCATATTTCAATGTGTTGCTTAAAGATGATAAAAAATATCCTTATGTTTGTATAACTTGGTCTGAAACATATCCGAGAATTTTCATTACTCGCAAACGCAGAATTGGTAAAGAAAAAGACAAGTATTACGGTCCTTACACTGATTCTCGGTTGTTACGGGGAATATTACATTTGTGTAAACGAATATTTCCCTTACGACAGCGACCGCAACCTTTATTTAAAGACAGACCTTGTTTAAACTACGATTTGGGAAGATGTCCGGGTGTTTGCCAGCAATTAGTTACGCCGGAAGAATACCGCAAAATCGTGCAAAAGGTGGCGATGGTGTTTCAAGGTCGGACTTCTGAATTAATTGATACACTTACCGAACAGATGAATCAAGCATCTGAAGAATTAAACTTTGAAACAGCGGCGCGGAGAAGAGATCAAATTGCCGGGTTAAAATCGTTAAATGCCGATCAAAAAGTATCTTTACCAGATGATACTATTTCTCGGGATGCCATAGCGTTAGCCGCAGACGACAAACACGCCTGTATTCAATTATTCCAGATTCGCGCCGGACAATTAGTAGGAAGGCTGGCGTTTTTAGCCGATGCACAAGCTGGATTTGGAGCTATTTTGCAAAGGGTATTAGAAGAACATTATCAAACTGCCGACTCAGTAGAAATCCCTACAGAGATTATAGTTCAGCACGATTTACCAGATGCAGAAATTTTGGCAGAAGCATTAAGTCAGCGTAGAGGCAAAAAAGTTACTATTTTAAATCCTCAGCGCCAGCTTAAAGCAGAATTAATTGAAATGGTAGAGCGAAACGCTAACTATGAATTGCAAAGAATGCAAAAACTTAGCGATCGCAATACTCAAGCACTACAAGATTTAGCCGCGATAGTTGATGTACCCGAATTACCCCATCGTATCGAGGGTTACGATATTTCACACATTCAAGGTTCAAATGCAGTCGCTTCGCAAGTAGTGTTTATCGATGGCTTACCAGCAAAACAACATTATCGCCACTATAAAATTAGAAATCCTGAGATTCAAATCGGTCATTCAGATGACTTTGCTTCCTTAGCTGAAGTTATCGGCAGACGCTTTCGTAAATATATAAAAGATCCGCAACTGCAAAGAATAGGTAATCCCGATTTCCCCGACTTAGTAATGATAGACGGCGGAAAAGGACAATTATCTTCAGTTGTTGCAGTTTTGCAAGAAATGGAATTATTAGAAGACGTGCGAGTTGTTAGTTTAGCCAAACGACGAGAAGAAATATTTGTACCCGGAGAATCCATACCTTTAAAAACAGAAGCCGAACAACCCGGAGTTCAGTTACTGCGGCGTTTGCGCGACGAAGCCCACCGTTTCGCAGTCACCTTCCACCGCCAACAACGTACTGCAAAATTAAGGCGATCGCGCTTAGACGAAATACCAGGTTTAGGGCACAATCGGCAACAACAATTATTAGCGCATTTCCGTTCAATAGATTACATTCGCTTAGCAACACCCGCGCAAATAGCTGAAGTTTCCGGAATCGGTCCGCGTTTGGCACAAGAGATTTACAATTACTTTCATCCCAACAATGAAATGCATTCGCTTGAAGAAACGGGGAATAGGTAATTAGGAATAGAGAAAGCGGAAGAAGGCGCTAGTATTCCACCACATTAATTCTGCGGGGTTTGCGTAGTGGGGGCCACAGGGGCGGGGGCGGGTTAGAGCGCGGAAAATAGGAGCAACACAATTCATTCAGGTGTTATAATATTCTGGTGTAGCCCAATACCACTGAATCAAAGTGTACAGGACTTTATCAAATACCGGCTGGCTGTAGG
>JBCCLY010000276.1:0-5910 GCA_039026655.1 Cyanobacteria bacterium P01_C01_bin.38
AATGTCTGAAATTCGCTCCATTTTTAACCGCATTGCGCCTGTTTATGACCAATTAAACGACTGGTTGAGTTTCTCACAACACCGGATATGGAAGGAAATGACGGTTAAATGGAGCGCAGCCAAAACGGGAGATAACTGTTTGGATTTATGTTGTGGCAGCGGTGATTTAGCTTTCCGATTAGCTCGTAAAGTTGGAACAACAGGGAAAGTCGAAGCTGTAGACTTTTCCTCAGAATTATTAGAAGTCGCAAAAGGGCGCAGCAAAGATTATTATCCTACTCCTGCAATTTCCTGGATAGAAGCTGATGTACTCGAATTACCCTTCGATGACAATCAATTTGATGCCGCGACAATGGGTTATGGATTAAGAAACGTTACAGATATACCCCTTTGCTTAAAAGAATTACATCGAGTTTTGAAGACAGGATCGAAAGCCGCAATCTTAGACTTTCATCGTCCCGAAAATCCTTTGATGCGCGGTTTTCAGCAATGGTATTTAGATAATTTAGTGGTTCCCGCAGCCAGTCAAATGGGCTTAAAAGAAGAATACGCTTACATCAATCCCAGTTTAGAGCGCTTCCCTGTAGGTAAAGAACAAATTAAAATAGCTTCCGAAGTTGGTTTTGTAAACGCCGTACACTATCCGATCGCAAACGGTATGATGGGAGTGCTGGTAGTAACTAAAGGGAGTTAGGAGTTAGGAGTTAGGAGTTAGGAGTTAGGAGTTAGGAGTTAAGAGTTAGGAGTTAGGAGTTAGGAGTTAAGAGTTCTTGTAATGAAGCTGGAAACTTTCAACTTTGAACTTAAATATATAATTCAAGATATAATTCAATTCCTTTTTCTTAAATAAATTATTTTTTCCAAATTCCTAATTTGATAAAAGTCAAATTGCAATGGAATAATCGTGCGATAAATCCCCTAATTCAAATAAACCTCTTTTTGATTAACTCCCAACTCCTAACTCCCAACTCCTAACTCCCAACTCCTAACTCCTATCTTCTAACTCACAACTCCCAACTCCTAACTCCCAACTCCTAACTCCCAACTCCTAACTCCTAACTCCTAACTCCTAACTCACAACTCCTAACTCCTAACTCCTAACTCCTAACTCCTAACTCCTAACTCCTATTGTGGCTTTTTCTAATCTCTGGTTATATATCACTCCCCCCGTAGCAGGTGGAATTATCGGCTATTTCACCAACGATTTAGCGATTAAAATGTTATTCCGTCCCTACAAAGCATGGTATATAGGGGGAAAAAAGCTTCCATTCACTCCTGGATTAATACCTCGCAATCAAGAGCGTTTAGCCAAAAACGTTTCTAAAACAATAATGCAGTCGCTGCTGACTCCAGAAGAATTACAAAATTTAGCACGACGTTTGTTAGAAAGGGAACGAGTAGAAGCGGGAATTTTGTGGTTGCTGCAAATGGCGATCGACCAAATAAAAGAAGATAAAGAGCAAAAAACTACTAGAATTTTGGCAGGAATTCTTAAAGATTTGCTTGGAGAATCATTACCGCGCTTATTAAAAGCATTAGCGCGAAAAGAAGATTTTTTAGAAGCACAAATAGATCAAATATTTGACCAAATACTTCTAGATTTTGAACTTACAGATGTTCAAGCTTCCCGTTTAGCTGACTGGTTATTACAAGTAGTTTTACCACCAGATACCATTCGTTTAGCCATAATTGATTTTCTCACAGACCGCACCATTCAAACTATTGACGAAAGCTTCCGCGAAAGAACTAGCGGTACATACTGGGTAGTAGCCAATCTCTTCGGCTTACGCAACAGCTTAACCCGTTTGCGTACCTACTGCTTAGACGAAAAAGATGCAACCAACGCTCGCATTCGAGAATTAACTCAAGACTTACAAGTTGACGATCGCATTCGTAAAATTGTCCAAAATATCTCCTTGCAAAACTTACCAATCGGTACCGTGCGACAACTGCGGAAAACTACCGGAGATACCGTGCGTCAGTATATCAGAACCCGTGGTGGTGAACTATTACAAGGATTTAGTAAATCATTAGATTGGGAAAAAATAGCAAATTTACTATTAAATCGTTTAAGCAATTCCCAAGTAATGAATTCATCCTTAGAAGTAGTTAGTAAAGAATTAGCATTACTATTAGAGCGTTATTTAGAAAAAGATTTAGAAAAAATAGTTGCTCAAACAATTCCAATTTTATCAATAGATCAAGTAATCATCGATAGAATAAAATCAACATCACCCGCCGACTTAGAAAATGCCATCGAAGGAATAGTTAAAAACGAATTACAAGCTATCGTAACTTTAGGCGGTATTTTAGGTTTTACAGTCGGATTACTTCAAGATATTTTATTGTACGTTAATAGTAATATTTTATAAATTGTATATTGTAGGGTGTGTTACGGCTACCAAATGTAATGGTTTTGATTACTAAGTAGCGGATGCCGTAACGCACCATCGTAATTAATGGTTTGATTTCAAATTCAACAAAAACCCCCATCCGCCGGGGAATGCAATTCCCCGTCTAATAGCAAAAGTCCATTTAAATGGACTAAATGCCATATTATGCAGCAGTTTCAGAAACCCGGTTTCTTGTCGGTTAAATAACGAGATATTCGTATTTTCACGAATAGAAACCGGGTTTCTTTTAGCTTGTTGCGAATGGTGCAAGATGTGAGCCTCCGATGAAGGTTAAAGGTTAAAGGTTAAAGGTTAAAGGTTAAAGGTTAAAGGTTAAAGGTTAAAGGTGCTAAAATCCTTCACAACAAATGAAACTAACCCATTTTCTTGTTTGGCTAAAAGCTCTACTGTATAAGGGTTTGAAAATGTGTTAGTTAGAAGTTTAAATGGACTAAATGCCATATTA
This sequence comes from Cyanobacteria bacterium P01_C01_bin.38, assembly GCA_039026655.1. GTDB lineage: Bacteria > Cyanobacteriota > Cyanobacteriia > Cyanobacteriales > Nostocaceae > Rivularia. Next base: position 2,860 of record JBCCLY010000276.1, read on the forward strand.
TCCATAACTCCTAACTCCTAACTCCTAACTCCTAACTCCTAACTCCTAACTCCCAACTCCTAACTCCTAACTCCTAACTAACCTTCTACTGCGGAATAAACGTAATATCAAAAGAAGTCCATCTATCGTTTATTTTCTTTGGTTTTCCAACTTTAAAAAAGCCAGATAATTTACGATTTTTTTCATCATAATTAGTCACTTTGCCCCAGTTATAACCGTTTCCGGCTTGCTGCATAAAATAAGTATTAAATTTTGAATTTTGTTTACCTGGTTGTTCTCTTACTTCAAAGAAAGGGGCACTTTCTGCGGAGCGATAACCTTGGGGAATTGTATTACCAAAAACTATTTCTAAATAAACAGTTTTACCAATATTATCCTGCATAAAATTGTTAAACGCCAAAGCATTTTTATCTAATCCCCCAATAAAAACTGGTACATTGCTTTTCTTAAGCTGAACTCTATTTTCAGCCATCCAGCGATTAGCAACTTTATCAAATTGTTCGACTCTGGAAGTATCACGGTAAATTCGGTAACGCTCGAATATAAGTTTAGAATTACCTACACTAGAACATCCAGCGCCGTGTTTTTCATGTACGATAAAGTCGAAAAATGAAGTGTTTGAGTTAACCGTGACGAAAGAAAGACAACTCATCTTAACGTTGCGATATTGACTATCATTTAATATTCTTGATGCAACAGTTTGTAAAGCAGTATTTTTATCCAGCAACTGAGATTGAGCCTTAGCAGGGATTGCTGTTGAAAACAGAAAAGGCAGAACAAACAAAGATGTTAATTTACTATTCATATTTACTTAAAATTTGCTTGAATAAATTTCGACAAATCCAGTATTTGTACTGATACCATATTCATTTTAATTAAACAAGCTTTACAATTTGTTTATACTTGCGATGTTTGTATGAAGTTTTGATAAACTTATGTTGAAGAATTTGAAAACACTAATATATCTGAATAGCTTAAATCATGAACATAAAACAATACTTTTCCACTTTGACGCAATATCATTCTTGGGCTTTTCAGCGTCTTTACGAATATTTAGAATCTGTATCTGAAGCTGATTATCGTCGTGAATGCGGCTTATTTTTCAAAAGCATTCACGGTACGTTAAATCATAGTTTATTAGCAGATAAAATTTGGTATGGGCGTTGCGTTAATCAACCATTTACTGTTTCTGGATTAAATGAGGAATTATGTTCGGATAGAAAAGAGCTTGAAACAGAAATTAAAAATCAATCCGCGAAATGGAACGACTTTGTAATGCAAATTGATGAAGATAAATTAGAAAATCTGATTGAATATCGAACTACACAAGGAAGTGAAAAATCTTTACAGCTTGCTTATATCTTGAGTCATACAGTTAATCATGGAACTCATCATCGGGGGCAAGTTTCCGCAGGTTTAACGCAGCTTGGTTATTCAGCACCGGAGATTGATTTACCTTATTTTATTGCAGCGCAGAATAAGTGATGCTTTGTTTCTTTGCAGAGAATACTTGAGTAAATAACCGCAGAGACACAGAGTACACAGAGAGGGTAAAATATTTGTTCCTGCATTGGGATGCTCCTTATTTTCAAGCATTTAGAAACCCGGTTTTTTCAAAAAACCGGGTTTCTGTATTTTCACAAATTATTTATGATTGTGATATTGATAATTACAAAGAAACAGGCTTTGTAGAATTAGTCAAAATTTCCTGATGGTTATTATTTATTTTTCTTTTAATTATCTGTTTTAAGACTCCGAAAATAATACCGGGAGCAAACAACGCAGCAGGCTGTTTTATCATATGTATAACTTGCGAAAAAACTTTATATACTTGGGGTTGATGTACCGATAATAAAATTACTTCATCCATATATTTGTGCATAACTTGAGTTATTTTATCGGGCTTTCCACCTTCAGTAGTTTCCCAGCGAAAATCATCGCTAGTTGCCATTAACCACGGCGTTTTTAACATGGCGGCTAATTGTTTTTGAAATTTTTTAGTAAATCCCTTACCTATATATTGAGAATTAGTAAATTCTTGCTGCAAACATTTTTGTAGAGTTAAAGCACCTAGAGCCGCAGTTGTCATTCCTTGCCCATATACTGGATTAAAAGCACAAACTGCATCCCCAACTATTACTAAAGCTTCCGGTAAACTAGTTAATTCATAATGCTGCCAGCAATTTTCTGTACGACGATAACTGTAAACTTTAGAGATAGGTTTAGCATCTCTAATCGCATCATACATTGCCGAATTTCGTAAATTACGCGTACATTCTAGAAAACCTTCATTATCATTGGGTGGATAATCTCTAGCAATACCAGCCAAAGTTACAGCCCATCGATTACCTTCTACAGCAAATATTACTCCTCCATGTTTATTGTGAGGAGCTTTATAAAAAACCGCCAACGCTTTCCAATCTACTTCTAAATCTTGGGGGCATTCAAACCAACAGGTGCTGTATCCCAAAAAAGAATTAATCTCCGTTTTCGCTGGTGATTGATAACCCATTGACTGCAACCAATTAGGCATTTGAGAATTACGCCCAGAAGCGTCAACAACCAAATCTGCAACTAATTCTTCTTCTATTTGTTCATCTAAATCATAAAGTTTGACTCCCGTGACTTGAGAATTCTGACTATTGCTTAATAATCCCCGCACTTGAGTTTTTTGGCGAAACTTAATATTCTTGAAATCTGAAAGACGACGACATACCAACCATTCTAAAAGCGCACGACTACCAGAATAAGTAATCAAATCTGATGCAATGCGTGGATGCCAACCCCAATAACCAAAAAAAGCATAGTCTTTACTCCAATCTATTTTCGGCGCTCCAGCTTCGCTTAATTCTGCATCTATCCCAGGAAATAATTGCTTTAAAATTCTGTATCCTTTAGCAAGCAATACATGAGCGTGATTTGCTTGGGGAACACCTTTACGAGTTTGCGGTTGCTGCGGTAAAGTATCGCGCTCAACTAAAATAACTTGAGTAAAATAATCTGCTAAAACTCTTGCATTTAAAAGCCCTGCCATACTGCTACCGATAACTA
>JBCCLY010000277.1:0-5880 GCA_039026655.1 Cyanobacteria bacterium P01_C01_bin.38
TAAAATGCTTTAATTATCGGTAAAACAAGGAATAGTAGTAATTTAATATTATTTTTATGAACCAACTCATGAATCCTGTTATACAATGCAATTAGTAAACGAGATTACTTGAACAGAAGTAGTTTAGTTTGGGGAGAAAGTCATTTTATCAAAAAACTATTACCAGTGGTTGTAATGTAATCGCTGTCATTGTTTAACGTAAAGAAATCCCACTCGAATCTAAGTTGTTACAAAGCCTTTGACATTGCTTACTTAAAGGATGTTTGATAAGTAATCATAAATTTATTCTCTATTAAACAAAGCTCCATATTGTGATGTAAATCCCTGTTCGTTTTTGGATAAGGATTGGATTCTGGTATGGATTGGGGATTTAGGAATTAGTACTTTTCAAACAACTATTAAGCTTAGGGTTTGTAATAAAAGTTTTATAGAGCTTCTCGTCATGTGAGAAACCCAGTTTCTTGCTGGTTAGATAGCGAGATAAATAGACTTTCAAGAATAAAAACCGTGCAAATGTATCCATTGTTAAAATCCAAAATTGATTTGGGATATGAACTTATTTAATTTCGAGCGGAAAAAAAGAGATCGAAGTATGACTCAAGCCAGCACTAATAACAGTAATAAAAAGGTGGATTTGGTAATCGTTATCGATACCAGCCCTTCGATGAGAGATGAAGCCAGAGATTTGAGTAAAGCTCACGAAGCTGCAATTAAAACAGCAAAGTCTAGTTGCCCGTCTGATTTGAGGGTGACTTGGCTTGGTGTTGAAGGTGTGTGGAAGGGAACGAAGTTTAATCAAACTATTAGAGATTATTTAACTAGTAGTTGTAAAGTATCTGAATCTCAACTTCGTGGAAGAAAGAAGGGAGAATTAAAATCGGCAGGAGCGCAGGAAGATGCTGCCAGAGCTATTGATGATATATCGAGTTTCTTTGATTGGAGAGAAGGAGCTTCCAGAGCAATTTTCTATTCTGGTGATGAAGCTCTTGAAGGTGGTGGAAGTAAAACCGAACAAGAAGATATTGAAGCTGCAACAAGGGCGATCGCTAAGGCTAAGGAAAATAAAGTTACCGTTCATACTTTTTTTGGAACATCTAAAAGCAAGCATCAGGAGGGAGTTAAGCAAGAGTATGCCAGAGTTGCTACTTCTACCGGAGGACAGTTTTTTACAGATAAAGATTTAACTGGTGGTTTTGCCAAGATTTTAGAAAAGGTGATTTGTGGAAGTTGTAATTCTCAGATAACCCCAGGAACGGTTTTTGTTCAAGATTGTTTGAATAATCAAGTCAGTAAGCTATATACCTTGGATTTAGCTTCTGGTAAAACCAACTTTATCGGTGAAATGACTACCGAAGTTGCCGATATTGCCTTCGTAGATTCCCAACTTTACGGATTGGATTTAGAAAACGGTAAATCTGTTTTAGTCAAAATCGATTTTAATAGCGGACATTGTGAAACCGTTGGTAATTTAGGTTTTGCTGCTTCTGGTTTAGCTTTTAACGTTAAATCTCAAACTTTATACGCGACAACAGCCAAAGAGTTAATTGAAGTTGATATCAATACAGGTAAAGGTAAATCTGTATTGAAGGTTGCGAATAAAGAATATAACTGCGGTGAAGTTGCTTTTAGTGAAAGTGGCGAGATTTATATTACGTTAATTGGCTACGACAAGAAGAAGATTTTAGCCGAATGTAATCTGCTTGCAGGTAGCGTTACTCATATTGGCGATACAGGATTCCCCGATATTGGAAGTTTAGAATTTGTCGGAAATACTTTATATGGTGTGACTGGTAATTTCTTTAATTTAGGAAAAGACGGGCAAGTAGTTCGCATCGATACCAAAACTGGGAAAGGAACATTAGTTTGTACAACCGAGCCTAAAGGGCGTTGGGCGGGAATGAGTATTTATCAACAAAATGCTCAAAATGCTCAAACTCAAACTGTAATTTCTGCAAACGGTAGTCAGAATCAGAATCAAGAAAAAGAAAAAGAAAAGGAGCCAGCAATGAGTTTATTAACCATCGACACCAAAGAAAACTGCTATGTAATCGATCCAGGGCAAATGAATCATTTGCAGCAAAAAGTTGCAAATTCCTTCACCTTGGATAAAGGTGTTTACGATATCAGTATTGCTAGCGGTAGCTACAAGTATGCCAAAACCAAAACACAAGGAGAACCTTTTGTTTTACTTTGGGTATATGGAGAGAATGGTGCAACATTTGTCAACCAAAATACAGGATTTGAAACAGGTGCTACCTGGACAACTTTAAATGGTTACGATAATCATTTGAAATTAGAAGTTAAGCAGAAAGCTGTTATTTGTGGATTATTCTTTGACGTTAATGCCACAGATAATAATGGCTCCGTAAAACTTTCCATTACCAGCAACAAACCATACTTTAATCCTCAAGAGTTAACAATTGCCAGTAAAGAGAATTGTTATATCTTGAATGAGAATTATTTATCTAGTCTTAAGCAATCTGGTAAAAATCTAGTTGAGTTGACACCTGGTAACTATAAAATCAGAATTCAGTCAGGAAACGCTAGTTACTGGTCGAATGATAAAAAATTCAATTTAGAACCTTGGGCATTAATTTGGGCTAAAGGTGGGAAATTTACAACCAAATTAGCTGGTGTAGAAGTAGAAGAAAGCTGGTGTTCGTTAAACGGTTTGAAAGATGAAATCGTTTTAGAAGTCAAAGAAAAAACTTCTGTAACTGGATTCTTCTTCGATACATATAAAGAAGATAACGAAGGTAAAATTGTTTTAGCGATCGAACCAATTAATGCAGCCGAATTAAATAGTAAAAAGCAGCAGCAACAACAGCAAGGGCAATTCGTTACAAGTAGCGTAGGTGCAAACGGTGGAACTAGAACTAAGACTACAACAAATGGTAACGGTGGAAGTACAACTACAACCACAACAACCGTAACTGCTGGCGGTAACGGTGGTAACGTTGGTAGCGGCAACTTTGAATATAACTTCCGATTTGACGAAGCTCAGATGGAAAAAATGTGGCAGAAGATGGCAGCCAACATTGAAAAATCTGTTACCGTCAAAGGCGAACAAGATGATAAACAAGCAGCCATACACTGGGATAATTTAGAGAAATGGTTGCTCAAAGGTTATCAATCCCAAGCCAAAGACTTATCAATGCAGGTAGCCAAAGTCGAATTCATGACAAAAGCGCTATCTCAGCAGATGGAAGATAATTTCAATCAAAACTTCCAAGCTTGGGCAGGACATTTCGATCAGCGCATGAACGACTTGATGAATGGTAGAGTCAACGAACTGATTGAAGAAAGAGTTAACAGCAGAATCAAAGATAGAACCCAAGAAATCAAAAACGAAGTCGTTCAGCAAATGAACAACGACTTAGAAAAACGAGTTAATTCCTTATTAAACGTCAACCAGGCTTCTAAAAATCAGGAATTAAAGAATCAAGTTCTGCAACAGATGCTTTCTGAAATGGAAAAGCGGATTGATTCGGTAGTTAACGTCAAAGTTTCCAATCAAACCCCGCAAATTAATAACTTAATTGTTGAGCAAATAGAAAACGACATCGATAAACGCATCAACGACGTAGTTAAATTAAGAATGGCGAATCAAAATCAAGAGATTCGCAACCAGCTATCCGAGCAAATCGGTAAAGATATGGATGGGCGTATTGATTCCGTAGTTAATATCAAAATTGCCGATCAAAGCCAGAATATCAAGAACATGGCAGTGCAGCAAATGCAATCCGAAATCGATAAACGAGTTGAAGCCATGACAAACTTGAAACTCAGTGACTTCGGCAGAGAAATCGGCGATCGCCTAACTCAACAGGTAAATAAAGATGTTGACGGACGCATCGAATCGGTAGTTAACTTAAGAATAGCCGACCGCGATCGAGGCATCAAAGACACAGTAATTCAACAGTTGCAATCCGATATCGACAATCGCATCAACGCCATAGTCGATAGAAAAACAGATGATAGCGTTCGCGGATTAGTTGATAACGCATTTAAGGATATAGATAACCGCATCAACGTTAACTTCGACAACAGAATTTTAAACTTCCGCGACGATGTAAACTCCATAGTTGACAACAAATTATCCGAAAACGTTGGCTCTCTCAAACAGAATTTGCTCGGAGATATTAAGAATCAGCAATTCTTCATTGATATGCAATCAATCAAAGGCGAAGTCGAAAACTTCTACTCTCGCTTAGGGCAATTTGAAACCCAACTGTATCGTCGCATAAACCAAGGAGACAACGACCTTTATAACTGGACATTAGAACAACTAGTAGCACTACAAGGATGTTTAACAGATAGACAAGCACTAGTAAAAATGTTTGAAAACTTCAGCACAGAATTAAAACAGCAATTAGACTGTGCAGATTGTGTAGATCCTCAAAAATTTACTCCATTCAAAGCAAACGTACAAACATCACAATTGCCTGAATCAAAATAAATTAGGGAACAGGGAATAGGGAATAGGGAATAGGAAAAAATAACTAATGTAGAGACGTAAAATTTTACGTCTCTTTTATTTTGGGTTGTAACGGGAATTGATAATTGGTAATTGGTAGTTGGTAATTGGTAATTGGTAGTTGGTAATTGGTAATTGAATAAAAATAGAGGGAATAGGGCATAGGGAATAGAAACAATTACTCATGTAGAGACGTAAAATTTTACGTCTCTTTTATTTTATTTTGGGTTGTAACGGGAATTGATAATTGGTAATTGGTAATAGGTAACTGATAATTGAATAAAAATAAAAGTATTTCCCCTAATCCGTCAGGGGTTGCAAACCCCTGTCTAATAGCAAAAGTCCTATAAATAGGACTGAAAATTACTTTTAAACTGATAAAATTAGCTACTACGCAACAAGCCGAATATTCCCGGTTTCTATTCGTGGAAACACTATCATCTCGTTCTTTAACCGACAAGAAACCGGGTTTATGACACTGGTGCAAGATATCAGATAAATAGGACTGAAAATAACCTTTAAACTGATAAAATTACCTACCATAATCATTTATTTATATAGTATCTTTCACCTACTATCTGTTCCCCGTTCCCCTCTCCCCGTTCCCTACTCCCTACTCCCTGCTCCCTTCCAAAAATTATTTAACCTATTACAAAAACAAAATTAAGTGTAACATTAAAAACCACTAACGAATCAGTATAAAGATAGAATTAAAACATAATTTGCAAGAACTGAATATCTAACTGAATAAAAAATAACCTCCTCCGCATATCAATCATTTCCTAGAAGGAGAAAATCTCGTGGTTGCAGTAGTAAGTAACAAAGAACAACTCAAAAAAGCGCTCGTCAATAAAACAGAAGAAATCATCATTGTAGATACTCAATTAGCTACAGATATCGGAAAATTTATTGAAAGACTAAGTTTTGAAACAGAAACGGAATACAAGAATATAGTAACAATTGCCGGTATTACTTTAGTTGTTGGATTTACATTATTAAGCAACTTGATGGCATTTGGATTTTTAGTAGGGTTCAAAATCTTAATTGTTCCAGAAATTATCATGTTTCTTGTTTTCTTAATTGCATTAGCGATAAAGCTGAATAATCTGTTGAAAAACAATTATGAAATCGTTAAAGAAGATGAAGAAGGGTTGTTTCTAAGATATAAGTTGAGTTGATAATTAAGTGGCGATAATTACCAAAGTATTTCGTTACAGGAATTTTGACGATTAAAACTGAATTAAAGTATCCTTAATGTAGAAACTTGTGTTTTTTTCACAAATTACTGCATTAATTTTATTTTATAAGCCAACTGCAATTATTAAGTTATTTAATTCCAAAGAATCAAATCCTAACAATGCTCAATTGATATTCATGACTTACGATACTAATCTACTTAGCAA
>JBCCLY010000278.1:0-5874 GCA_039026655.1 Cyanobacteria bacterium P01_C01_bin.38
ACTAAAGGAAGTTTTTCTGGTTTTAATTCTGCACTAAGTTCGCCGTCGCCAACGGGCAATAAAGGCATTAACCATAAACTGCTTGTGGTAATTTCTTGTCCGTCGTTTGTTTTTAAAGAGCTTCGTCTGAATAAATTAGTGTCAGTTGCTGATACTACTTGATCGAACAATAACCCCAAACCATCAGGAGACAAACTCATGTGTAAGTCTTGTTTGTCGGAAGGTAATATTAGTATCGGTTTCTGCTGTCCGGTTTTGAGATTTATTGAAACTAAATACGGCTGCTCTTGATATTCTTCTCCAGGTAATAACTGGGTTAATAAACAGTAAAGTGTGGGTGAAGCAGGATCGAATTCACACTTGTTAATTGAACCTGTAGTTGTTATGAGCTTTTTTTCTGTGCCTTGGTTATCAACTAAAAATAAATCCCGCGTATAATCTGTATTAAATTTAACCAACACTGCTTGTCTACCATTTTTGGAAAAAGCTTGGAGTACACCAAATTTCGGTAGAAAATCTAAAGGTTTGGTAGCGTCTGTTTGTATAGGTAGTATTGCCGTTCCTTTTCCTTGAGCAACTGCCACGGCTTCACTATCAGGAGTTATCAAAAAGTCTCCTCCCGGCTCTTCGCTTTCGATGCGTTCGGGTTTGCTTAGTTTACCATTGTCCCCGACTGATAAAAACCACAACCCAAAATCACTAGGATTTTTTTTATGCGCTCTTTGTAAAACTATAGTTTTTCCATCGGGGGATAAGTCAAATTTGAGGATTTGATATTCTTTACTATTTAAAACCAAATCAACTTTACCTGGTGGTTTCGCCTTTGCTGATTTTTCTGCGAAAATACCTGTAGAGACTGTATATAGTTGAGCCGATAAAGTATCTTCGCTATTTGCAGGATGAGCAGAAAATAGAATTTTTTCTCGATCTGCAAATGCTTCAAAATCTAATACTACTAAGTCTTTAGGAGTCAATAAACTTTTTTCTTGTTTGGTTAAATTATAGAGAACTAGTCTTCCTCTTTCTTCATTCTCAGCACCTAAATAAAGAATAACTCTGTCGCGGGAAACAAAGTTACCTGTAAAAGGTTGGATAACTTTCTTAGTTCTTTTAGCAACAGCAAATTTATCTTTAGCATCTTCTAACCTTACTTTATATTCCTCTCCATAAGGGGCTGGTGTTAAAAGTGTATAAGCCATTCTTCGTCCTGCCCAACTTGTTTTCCCAGCCAAAGGCGGTTCAATTTTTAAATTCTTTTCTACACTTTCAATATCCATTGGACGGCTAAAATTTAGAATAAAAGATATATCGTCAGCTCCAATTTTTTTATTTTCCCAGGTAAAGTTACGAACACTTGGTTTAACCGCATCACCTTGCAATATTATCAACCCAATCAATACGGTTAAAATTATTATCAGTATTAAGGAAGCTCTATCTAATGGTTGAGCAAATTTTTTATTAGTGGTCATTCTATTTTAGATTGATAGTTGTTAGTTGATATTTGATGGTTGTTAGTTGATAGTTGTTAGTTGATAGTTGTTAGTTGTTGAAAACTATCTTAATAATTCGGCTCTATATAAACATTATCAATATATAGTCATTCCTGCGGAAAAAACATATGATTGGTAGTGCGAGCATCTTGCTCGCTGACAGCTAGCGAGCAAGATATATGTCCTCCGGACACGCTGAGCCGCACGCGACCCGGGAACGCTAACGCACTACGGAAACTAATTGGAATCACTATAATAGAATATTACCTCTACTCCCTACTCCCTACTCCCTTATAGAGTTTAAAACATCTTCTACTAACCACTAACCACTAACCACTAACCACTAACAACTAACCACTAACAACTAACAACTATCTAATAACTGTAAGGATTTTTAGGACGATCGACTTTTTTCATAGAACTGGAGATAATTGTTAATTGGCGTTTTCCTGAAAGAGTTTCTGTTGCCATTTCTCCTTCTACTTCAAACCAACTATCTTCTTTAAATTCATCTCTTGTTTGACCTTGTTTTAATTTTACGGGTAAGCCGACTGGGTAAGCATCTGCGGCGCAACAGGTTAGTACAAATCGTGCTAAAAATAAATATTCATTCCCTAAATCTGGTGGGTGAATAATAAATCCTTTAACCTTTGCTTTTTGTCCGGTGTATGCATCTGGCTCTGGGTAAACGCCTAGGGTGCGCGTCCAATCTACTAAGGAACGTTCTTCGGGACGAGTGGCAGTACGGAATGATTCAGGTTGAAGACGAGAATTTGCTTGCCCGAAGTCAGCTACCCCTCTTTGTATTGCTTTATCGCTGGCAAAAACTCGGGGTGCAACTGTGAAGCCGATAATTGCCACCACGATTAATAAAAAGCTACCAAAACGAGGAGGGATTAAGTTCAGATGTTGAGCCTCTTGAACCGGTCGGCGTTGTCGCCAAAGCTGAATTCCTTTAGCTATGCCAATAATTATTAATAGGATGCCAGCTACAACTACTAATACAAAGTAATTGGGATGAATAAGTAAATATAGGTCTTGTGATACCCAATATTTTAATAACAAAAATCCCCATGCTGTTATTGCAAGAACATCTAACCAAGGAATTAAATTCTTTAAACCTTTTGACGGGCGTTTTCTTATGGAACTCATTGCTTATCAATTATGGATGTGAGGTAGCGAAGTTAGTAAAATCGGCGGAAAGCAAAAATGACCATTAATACAAAAACGGACTTAAATTATTTCATTCTCGAATTACAAATGATATATAGGACTCCTCCGCAGATTTTTGTTAGCGTAGCGTGCCCGGAGGGCATAAAAGTCTCAGTACACTTTCTATTCCCTATTCCCTGTTCCCTTTCTCAACAAATCATGTCAGTATTAAAACCGGATTCCTATATTAGTATTTCACTTTTTAAATAAAATGCAGGTTGACTATCAGGCAAAACAAAAACGTCAATTGTGCTGCTAGTACGAAAAGATAAATAACTGCTTTAGGTTTAAATATTGATAGCATTAAGCCAATCCCTTTTAGATCGATCATTGGACCAAAAACTAAAAAGGCTAATAGAGAACCGCTCGTAAAGCTCGAAGCGAAAGACAAAGCAAAGAAAGAATCTACAGTAGAACAAATAGATACAACTGTCGCCAATACCAGCATTGTAAGTATAGAAACAATTGGCCCTATACCCAAACTGAGAATTAATTCGCGGGGTGCTAAAACTTGAATTGCTGCGGCGATCGCACTTCCTAAAACTAGTACTGCACCTAATTCGCGTAATTCTTGTATGGAATTTTCTATAACGAGTCGCATTTTGTCCCAGAAGGGTTTGTTCGGATTATAAGCAGGAATGGCTTCGGCAGCCACAGTTTCCATCCGCACGGCTTGTCCCCCTAGTTTTCCACCTAATAAATAAGTACCGGGCTTTAAAAGGCTCGGTACTGCTGCTTCTAACTCTTGCTCGGCAGTTTTTGAAGAGGTTTTTTGCGGTCGATTAAATTTTAAATAGCGAGCAAGTGTTGGCTGAACTATAGGACTTAAGTCTTTTTGAAAGCTGAAGACGTAGCCGATAATTATGGCTATTAGTAAAGAAAATACTACTCTTAATACTACTATTTCTAGCTGGTCGCGGAATGCAACCCATGTTACCCAAATTACAATCGGGTTAATTGTTGGAGCAGCAAGTAAAAAACCAATCGCAAAAGGTGTAGGGGCACCCTGGGTTATTAATCGCCGCGCTACCGGAACGTTACCGCACTCGCATACGGGGAACAAGAAGCCCAAGAGACTTCCACAAATAGATGCAAGCAATGGATGCTTCGGTACTTTTTCTACTAGCGCACGCTCATCAACAAAAAACAGCAGCATACTGGAGAACATAACTCCTATTAACAGAAAAGGAATCGCTTCCACTAACAAACTAAGAAATATGGTATAGCCATTGCTAAGTTGATTCATAAGTGTCGTTTCTTTTGACCCTAAAGTTCGTTTCGATATTATCTGATATGCTTCGTTATTTTAGCGGAATCGGGAATATACGCACATAGGTAAGGTAAACTATACATCATTTTGATAATATCCCGCAGGTTTATATAGTTTTCAAGAAAATTCTTTTTAAATCGGCATCGAAATAAACACAAAGTTTTCATTTATAAGCCTTGAATAGCTCAGAACTATCTGAGTAAGATTTGAACCACTTTTTTCCCATGAAGATATTCAATCGGTTCTTGGAGAACGCAAAATCAATAACTGATAACTGATAACGAATAAAAAACTTGACAATATCAGCTTTTCACTTGCAAACCTTATTTTTTTACGGAATGTAGTGCGATTTGAATTTATACCTCAATAACAAAGAATATGACGCTTGTTGTACTGTTAGAGCGTAATCTACACACAACTGCTTCTAATTTAATAGTTTAAATTCTTCTTTGAGCTACTACTATCAATCTTTTTCTATACTTACGGTAATTTAACTTTATATGACTTAATCTTAGACGCATTTTCATCAAAAGCTAATCGATTGATAAAAGTCGCGGGAAGTTTACGCCCACTTTATACCTTTTTATACCTTCAAGGTAGGCGATCGCCCTCTTGGTAACGTTTAAAAAATCAAAAACTAATCCTATATTTACTTTGACAAAAGTAATATTTAAGAAGAGCATATTATTCTCTGCCGAAAGAAGTCTAAGTGCTATTTTTGTCTTACATACTACTTACTTACGAACAAAAGACTGCTGTTTTCTGATGATTCTTGTTATACCTTACGATAGAGTTTTACAATACTACAAAAATTAATTCGGTAAAATTTGCGTAAAAAAGCCAAAAAAGACGGTTAGAGCGGAAATTATTGATTTTTGCTGTTGATTCAGACTGATGCTCTCTCTTAATAATTACAGATGGAATATATTATTATTATTTAATAAAGAAATTAGTTTACAAATTACTACTATTTATCTAAAATTTCATTCGTTAGGATGAAGACATCCTGCTGAATTTAAGAGATGATATAAGCAGTTGATTAAACAAAAAGTTTAGCAACTCTTAATGATTAAGATAAAGTTGAAATTGTATCGAACAGACAACATATGAAATTTTATCTTTAATTAATAAATCAAGAAGAGTTGCTTATTGGTGGAGGAATTAAAAGGTATGAAAACTCAAATTATCACGGCAGCAGCGGCATTAAGTACAATGTTTTTAGGCGCTCCCGCTCAAGCCGAAAAGCCTGTATATAGCGACGAAGTATTGCAGTTAATTGAAACAAGAGAATGTTATGCCTGTAATTTTAGAGGCGCTAATTTAAGAGGCGCTCACTTAATTGGTGCTGACTTAAGAAATGCTAATTTAAGAGGCGCTAACCTTGAATATGCTAATTTAGAAGGTGCCGATATGACAGGTGCTGACTTGAAAGGTGCCAATTTACGAGGTGCTGATATGAGTGGCACTACATTGAATAAAGCTGATTTGACAAATGTTAACTTGACCAATTCTCAGCTATACAGCACTCAATTAGAAGATGCAACATTGGTTGGTGCAGATTTAGCTGGCGCTCAAATATTCAACACATCAGTAGGCGTTGGTGGGCAATATCTCGACGAGCAAGAAGAGCAAGAATAAGAATTTCAACTATTACGAATAATTTTACAAATAATTTTATGTAGAGACGCGTTAGTGAAGCGTGCCCGATAGGGCATAATTTCGCGTCTCTATATCTTTATGCATTAAATATTTGATTGATATCAATAAAAATCTTGGTTTGAGGCTTAGATTCTTCAAATCTCTATTAAGAAAAGTGAGTTTGTAGTTGGGGGGTTTGGGCGCCCCGAGGCGGGACGAGCGCCCAAACAAAAAAAAAAAAATATATAAAAAGGTTAGGAGAAA
>JBCCLY010000279.1:0-5868 GCA_039026655.1 Cyanobacteria bacterium P01_C01_bin.38
CCATTTTGCAGAGCGGGATAATCTGGTATACGACAAAGAAAATCGTGTAACTTATCTGCACTATATCGGCTTATCTTCTAAATTATTTGAGCGGGTTTGTAATGGAGAAAATATTGATTTTCCTTACCGCGAAACCTTTTTGCATTACCGCTATCTACACGAACCAGATAAACGACCAAAATTCACTACCAAACCAAAAGCTTACAACGCACCACCAAGTTTAAGCACCAAAATTTTAAAAAAATTAGGCATAAAAGCTGGAGCATAACCCATGACTAAAGGTATTTATATCATCGCCAATGATAAGGTGACAGATCACGCTATTGCTTTACTAAATAGCATTCGCATTCACGATAAAGAAACTCCTATTGTGATGATTCCCTATGATGATAATTATCACAAAATTGCTGAAACTCTCGGTAAACATTATGGGGTAAAAGTTTACGAAGATTTAGAATTTATCGATCGCTTATCAAACAAATTGTACGAAACATTCGGCGGTAAATTCTTTGCTCGTCCAAATCAATTTCGCAAGCAAGCTTGTTGGTTTGGCCCTTTTGACGAATTTTTGTATATAGATACAGATATTGTCGTCTTTGAAAAAATTGTCGATAATCTCAACTACCTACAAAATACCGACTTTATTTGCTGCGATTATCAACATTTAGGTGGAATCAGAAACGTATTTAGTTCCACAGTATTAGAAGAAAAAGTATTTACCGAAAGCGAAGTAAAAGACATATTTAACGGTGGCTTCTGGGGTTCCAAGAAAAACCTCATATCCGAACAGGATTTATACGAAACCTTCGCAGAATGTGCCCAACATCCAGAATACTTTGACTTTTCCGAAAAAACATCCGATCAGCCAATCATTAACTATATGTTGCTCAAACGGATTCCCAACCGTTTCAACATAGTTAATAGAGAAGGAAAAGCACCAGGAAACTGGGGAGGAACATCTCACTTCTTACATGAAGGTAATAAATTAATAGATCCAACAGTTAATCAACTATTACAGTACCTACATTGGGCAGGTATTCGCATCGAACCTGGTTGTCCCTACTGGGAGATTTGGGAACACTATCGCAACTTAAACCCACAGTTACCACCACCAGTATTTCCAGAAAAGCCCAAGCAAACTTCTTGGCAAAAAACCATGAATGAAGCAAAAACTTTCTTGCGTTCGTTGAAGAAATAAAGTTCGTAGTAAGGACTTTAGTCCTTGCACAAGGGGCGCTAAAGCGCTTACTACGAACCTATAATAGTTTTTATTTAATTACCTAAAAAAAATATTCGCCATTCATAAATTGCTTTTTGAAAAACAACTTACGAATGACGAATTATTTATTTATCTACTCCCTACTCCCTACTCCCTACTCCCTACTCCCTTCATATTATTTCCTAACTAAAAGAATCTAAATCTAAAGATTGAAATCCTCGGCTTTCAGCGTAAGTCATCATACTTCCTAATTGAAAACCAGTTAATATACAAGTTAGCAGAGTTATTGGTAAACCAACTGCACAAGCTAACCAATTTGGAAAACCAAATATTGCTAAACCCGAACAAAGAAATAAACCAACACCAATCGTAATACCGATAAATGGTATAACTAACTGTTTATTTGAGAAACGAGGAGCAGAACTTTCAGCACCTTTTTTGCGCCAAGTTCTTGAAATTACTTTTAATGTTCCACCTAATGCAGCACCGGAAGTTACTGCAATAAAAAATCCCAGTACTAAAATTAAATACGGGGGATCTGAAGGATAATAATACATGAAAACTCCTGATTTTTATACTGCGTTCTAAGGGTTATTTATTAAGTATTGCATTTAACTTGAAACTTCGTAAACCTAACCTTAATTTCACAATGTAGAGACACGATACTATGCGCGTCTCTACAAATCAATTTGTGAGTAAACGACAATCATTTATTCACTGAACTTGAACTGCCCAAAGGAGGTAATATTGCTGCAACTCTCTCTCTCGAAAACTGAGTCAAAACTCCCACGGCCACACCTAATAAGCGAGATGGATTTAAATCGTCTTTGACCATACTCCATAAACGCTGCACTTCTTGGGCGTGTAAGCGGTCATCTTCTGTAAGTGCTAGTACCAACTGTTGCTGAAGAAACTGACCTTCATCACTCAGTAAATACTGCAAACCCATTTGTGCTGTCGGTAACAAATCAAAGTTATTGTCGGTACGGGCGATCGCGATCATGTTTTCCAATCGTTCCCATTGGAATGTACCATCTTTAAACAGTACGTTAATCAATCTTTGTCGCAGTTGCGCTGATTCACCTGTTAGCAATCGCCGCGCTACATAAGGATATGCGACTTCTACAATTTTGAAATTAGGATTTAACGATAGTGCGATACCTTCTTGAGTCACTAAGGAACGAATAATTAAAGCAAATTTGGCAGGGACTCGGAAAGGATATTCGTACATGAGTTTGGAAAACTCATCGGTTATTGTCTTGAAGTTGAAGTCGCCTACGTTACGGTTAATTGCGTCTCCAAGTAATGCTTCTAGAGCCGGTACAATCGGACGAATATCTGTATCGGGTGTCAGAAAACCCAACTTTACGTAATCGTTAGCTAAGTCGGTATAATCTTTGTTGATTAGATGAACAATCGCGTCTACAAGTGTTTCTTTAGTGGTTTCCGAAAGCTGATCCATCATACCGAAGTCGATGTAGCCCATCCTACCATCTGGCATGGCAAACAAGTTACCGGGATGGGGGTCAGCGTGAAAGAAACCATGTTCTAACAATTGCTGTAAGCCTGAAGTTACGGCTATTTGAATAATTTCCTGCGGATCTAAACCTGCGGCTATAATACTTTCGGTATCGGTCAGCTTAAATCCGTTGAGCCATTCTAAAGTTAAAACGCGAGTTGTAGTGTAGCGCCAGTAAATCGCCGGAACCTTGACATTGGGGTCGTTACGAAAGTTCGTAGCGAACCTTTCTGCGTTACGACCTTCATTTAGATAGTCAATCTCTTCAAATAATTTGGTACCGAACTCATCAACTATTGATGTCAAGTCGTGTCCCAAATTTAAAGGCAACCAAGGAGCCAACCAACCAGCAGCCCAACGCATTAAATATAAGTCAAGCGAAAGAATCGGACGTAAATTCGGCCGCTGTACTTTCACCGCAACTTCTTCACCCGTGTGCAAACGACCGCGATAAACTTGACCTAGACTTGCCGCTGCAACCGGAGCGGGAGAAAGTTCGCTAAATATTTCTTTGATGGGATGACCTAACTCGCTTTGAATTTGTCTCAAAGCAAGAGCATTGTTAAACGGTGGTAACTGATCTTGTAGTTTTATCAGTTCCTCCAGAAAATCTTTGCGAATTAAATCAGGTCTAGTTGATAAAGCCTGACCAACTTTAATAAACGCTGGCCCCAAACGTACCAGAATTTTCCGTAACTGAACCGCTCGCCTCAACTTATTGCGTTCGGCTACTCCCCGCCAATCATCCCACTTTAGACCCAGAATAAACCAGATGAAATTCCAGACAATTGTAATTGCACGTCCCCAAGCTAGCCAAGGGCGTAGGCGATGGTATCGCGCTATTTGACGTGCGTCGTACTTACGACTGTTTTGTGTGAGGGTTTGTGAATTCACTTCCCTTTTTTACCTCTTTAACCTATGAAATTTAGAATCAAACTCGATGTTTAAAAAAAGCGGTTATCGGCACCCATCAGTTAAACAATGTTTCTTATGATGTTTCCCCGTTTAACTTTGCATTTTTTAGCCAAAGTTTATTAAAAGTTACTTTTTATCTCTTATTATTTTATATTACTACATAAAAGTATAAATACTTAGCTAATTAATCAAAATGCTGAATACTTGCAAGTTTATATCTATAAAAGTATTTGTTTATCTACTGTTCGAGTTAGGCGATCGCCATAACTATATTCATCTCAATCTGTAATATACAGAGAACTAAAGGATAAATAATGCGAATATATTATTGGTGATATATTTGACTTTGTAATTTAGAGTCATCAATAAAACTTCAGTAAAAACCACGAAATGATTGAGGTTAACAGGTTTCTGGCAGTTGGATTGAGAGGTTATGGTTTAGCATTGAGATTGCAGCGGTTTTAGGTAGAAGCGGGAACTTGCGCGATTGTACAAGAGAGCCTGTTTGAAAGCTTTAAGCCTCTTGCCACAATATTCGTTAGTGTAAATGAAAGCGATCTATCTATACGCTCAACCAAAACATCTTTATTTATAATTATGCTTTTTAGGAGCTTACAGCGCAAAGTAAATAAATACATATAATCTATAATTTTTATAAAGGTTTTTTTTAGCAAAATTAAGAAATTATAAGCTTTCGGAAACTAATGATTACCATTTAAATTATTGAATGGGCTTTACATCATAATTATCAGAACTCGAACAAATGCTTTATTATTTCTTAATTATTTTTCGTAAAAATATAAATTGATGCCATTGTTTGACCATAATGAAGAACCTTTCATTTTTGACAAGTACGGCGTGGCTGCGTATTCTTGTTGTTTTCTTAATTGGCGTAATTGTGGCTTTAGCTTGGGGTTGTCCGAATAGTTTCGGTAAAGCGCCTAAAAGAGACAAATTTTTGCAGCCCTTTTTGTCCACATCGATTTGGAATATGCCCATAGGCTCCGATGCGCTATACGTCAAGGCAAATATAGGTAAATCCAAACGAGCAGCCGCAGACGAAGAATATTTTTTTCAGCTAAAGGATAAACATCCGTACCGCGCGGTTTACGCTCCCGGTGCTTGGGGTGAAGGTAGATGTACCGGTACAAAATATATGGATATAGCCTTACCGATTCCCGATGATTTGATCGTTCCAGATGCGACAGAAAAACCACACTATACACCAAACAACGCCTCAGCCTTTTTGATGCCAGATGGAAGAACATTAGTACAGCTTTCACCCTTAGCTCGTTGCGAAAAAGAAGGTTCTGTATACGGTTGGCGATATGAAAACGTAGATATTTACGGAGAAGGAATAGGAGGAGCGCACTTCGGTTCCGGGTTATCCTCAATTGGTGGTTCAATTCGTAAAAACGAACTTACAAACGATCAACCAATTCGTCACGCTTTAAAAGTTGTAATTTGGGCAGAAAGATATTTGTTTTACGACGACAAAATACGCGGCTATCGGTGGCCAGCCTCTCATGCAGATAATTATGCAGCAGAGCGTTACGGCGGTACCAATCATGCTTTAGTACAAGGTTCATTGCTAGCAATTACGCCAGAAACCACAAAAGAAAGTCTTAAATTACAAACACCAGCAGGTAAAAAGTTATTTGATGCCTTGCAAAATTACGGTGCTTACGTCGTAGAAGATTCAAATTGGGATGCTCATTACTTTGCAGTAGAAAAAGGAGTTCCCGAAGAGTTTCGTGAAAAGTACGGTTATGACTTCGAGACTACAGGCGGTAATTTTTACGATGATTTTATGAAACTGTTTGAGGCATTATATATTGTCGATAACAATAGTCCGAATAGCGTTGGTGGTGGTGGGATTCCTCGCGTTGAACTTGCGCCGCCTATTGGTAATTAGTTTTTAGTAGCAGTATACTCTGGCGGGCAGGGATGCCAATCCCACAAGGATTATGTGTTTCTTAACCCAACAAAACTTAAAAATCAATGTTGGGTTAATCTTCATATTTGATTAACCATAGTGTGTAGGTTGGGTTGAAGAAGGAAACCCAACAAAATTTTGAAAGCAAAACTAAAGAATTCAAAATTTTGTTGGGTTACGACGCATATAAAATATGAAAGTTAATCTCAATATTATTCGTGCGTCTAACCCAACCTACGGGAGCATCCCAAATGTGTAAATTTATTTTTTTGTAGTGCG
>JBCCLY010000280.1:0-5861 GCA_039026655.1 Cyanobacteria bacterium P01_C01_bin.38
ACTGCTACTATATCCACCATTGCTGGATTTTGGAGGTGTGGTATAGGTAGATGTTGTGGTTGGTTTGGTTGAACCATCGGGACGTTGAATAATTGTTTCTAATACCCGTTTTTTATGCTTGGTGTCGATACCAAATAAACGAACGTAGTCGCCGTGATGCTCGGTCATGCAGCCTTCTAATGCCGATACTGCTTCGCCGATGCTTCTCGCTTCTATGGGATGACAACTATGCCAAGTACCCGTGCGAAAACGTCTTTTATCTACGTGTTCGGTGCCAATTTTAAATCCTTGTTCCAATAGATAGCGCACCTGATCTACTGTCTGATTGTCTAAACCGCTGTTATACACTTCAATACTCCTTTGTGTTTGCAAACCGTTATCTACGTTTGTATTATATGTGTCTATATTTTCACGTACTTTTGTAATACACTTGTTATCTTCAGCACAGAGATAACCCGCTCTGAGTGCCTGATTGACTCCCACTACATGATGAGCAAATTCTTTATCTTGTGGATTCACATCTGGTAAACGGTCGGCTTGCTGTTGGCTGATAATAACAGATCCAGAAGGTACATATTTACCGGGAGGTATTTCTACATCTTGCACTAAAGCGTGCATCATGACGATACAGCCATCACCGATTCTGGCATTAAATATCGTCGAACGAAAGCCGATAAAGCAGTTACTACCGATGTAACACGGCCCGTGAATCAGAGCCATATGGGTAATACAACTGTTTTTACCTATCCATACTGAGTATTCTTTTTTGTTCTCTCCCAGTACGCGACCTTGCTCCAAGCCGTGTATAACAACGCCATCTTGAATATTGGTATTTTCATCGATAAAAAACGGCGTTCCCTCGTCTGCTCGTACCGAACTTCCTGGAGCAATGATTACATTAGGACTGATTTCAACATCACCAATAATATGCGAAAAGGAATGTACGAAAGCAGTTTCATGAATTTGCGGTTCAGCTAAATTTTTCGACCACGGGGTTGGGGGAGCCGCTGTCATGGTGCGGACTCTCATAGCGTTGTTTCTCCTCAAATGCCTTGTTAGTTATGAGTTAGGAGTTAGGAGTTATGAGTTGCTTTACTAATTGCTTAGTGTTTTCAACTAACAAATATCAACCCTTCGAGTATCTCCTTCGGAGACGCTATGTCCTAGCGGACACGCTTCGCTAACGCTAACGCAGTCGCTCATGGGGGAAACCCCCAAGACCGCGCTGTCTCACTAACTACTAACTATTAATATTGTTCTTTCTTGCTGTATACTTGGCGATTTTCAACGTAAACTGTATCAATTATCGCTACTACTGCTGCGTCAATTGGACGCTGTTCGTTGTTATAAACTTGACGCGCAGCACTACCACGACTGACGAGTACCCATTCATCTACTCCTGCACCAACGGTATCCGCCGCTACTTCGTATTCTGGCTGAACGCGCCCTTCTTCATCTATTAGCTGTAACAGCAGCAGTTTAACTCCTCTAAAACTTGGATCTTTCTGCGTGCTAGATACCGTACCGCGAACTTTGGCAATTTGCATTCCTATTTATGATATATGGATTACGGTCTTCCACCATAAGGACGAATTGCGTTAACGTTTTCCCGGAACTGCTCTACATCTTCGGTATATCTAATTGGTAGAACGTATTCGAGGTTTTCGTGGGGACGAGCAATAATGTGAGTAGACAGTACTTGTCCGCCGTTAACTCGCTTGACTGAATCAATTCCCGCTCCAACACTCGCTTGTACTTCAGATACGTCTCCTCGAACGATAACGGTAACTCTTCCAGTACCGATTTTTTCGTATCCCACCAAGGTAACGCGAGCAGCTTTCACCATCGCATCTGCTGCTTCGACAACCGCTGGAAATCCCAACGTTTCAACCATTCCGACTGCAATTGACATTACTTTATAATCCTCAAAAAATTTCCTAAAAATAAAGAGAACCGCCTTCAAAAATCTGTACAAACTAGGAACAGTAAAAACTTGGCGGGCTATGTTTTATCTACGTTTTATCTTGACGAGGGAATAATTATAGAAAGCCGTTTGCAGCTTGGCTAATAATTCCCAAGTCGTAATAGACGCTACTGACTACCACGCTTTAAATGAATATAATCAACCTATCAGTTTTTACAGAAAATATTGATAGAGAGTAGTGGGCGTTTTTCTTATTTTTGTTATACACGAAAGCTCTCGCTGCAAGCCCGATTAAAAGCAGCATTGTGGCATTTCACCTTCAATGTAGATTAATTTTCCTTACATTAAGTTCGGAATTGTTCCACTGCTTCGGTATACCTAATCGGCAGAACATATTCGAGGTTCTCGTGGGGACGCGCAATAATGTGAGTGGAAACAACTTCACCACCATTTACTCGTCTAGCTGCTTCGATTCCTGCTGCAACAGAAGCTTGTACCTCAGAAACATCTCCCCGAACAATTACTGTTACGCGGGCACTACCAATTTTCTCATAGCCCACCAAGGTAACGCGAGCGGCTTTCACCATCGCATCCGCAGCTTCCACTACCGCTGGGAAACCTTTGGTTTCAATCATTCCAACTGCTATAGGCATTTACTGACTCCAACTTACGAGGGTTCGTACTCAGACAAGGTTTTTTCTAACGTGCAGCGCTCAATGTTGAGCTAAAAAAAAAGCCTTCTTAATTAAGCATATGAAAGCTTTGCACCCCTTGCAATATAAATTAGTATAATAGTTTGTAATAAAAGCATTTAAAAAAACTTAACATATCTTTGAAGGTTGGTAACAGTCGTCTAGAACTTTACAGTTTCTAGAGTGGTCACTTCTGCTTTATAATTTCTTTATTACATTTGCCTAAACTGCCGCTAAGAGCATAGTAAATTCGATTGTAGTGAAGAATGACCTTTATCTGAAAAAGCTCTAATCAGGTCTTTCTTCAAGTATTGCTATTGGTGCAAAACCCATATAAAATAAATATAAAAAAATATAAAATAAACTTATCATACAGATAGTCTTTAATTCTAAAATTAGGAAAAGTCGCAGTATGAATCAAAATTATTAATTGATAAAAGTGTTTTTGGATTAAGGAATTTTTGAGTACAAATACCAAAAAACAAGATTTTTATCAAGTATTGAAGAATGTTCATACGGATTTAGACTGCATCAAGTTTTGAGAGTAATGGGAAATTTATGGTCATGCTTTTATAGCAGTAAATTTAGATGAATGAATTATTATTTTCAACGACTTGGGCTTTGCCTTTATATGGATTAGTAGGTGCGCTGTTAACTATACCCTGGAGTGTCGGATTAATTAAGCGTACCGGACCAAGACCGGCAGCTTATTTAAATATATTGACAACTGCTTTCGCTCTAATTCATGGTTTATTGGTATTTAAAGAAGTTGAAGGTAGCAAGCCACAAAGTTACATAATAAATTGGTTTTCGTGCCGAGATTTAAATTTATCTTTTGAATTAGATATATCAAATGTAGGTATTGGTGCAACAATTTTAATTGCTGGATTAAGTTTGCTGGCACAGATTTATGCTTTAGGTTATTTAGAAAAAGATTGGGCAACGGCAAGATTTTTTGCTTTAATGGGTTTCTTTGAAGCAGCTTTGACTGCTTTAGCTATTAGCGATTCTTTGCTGCTCAGCTACATGGTATTGGAAGTCTTAACTCTTTCAACTTATTTATTAGTAGGATTTTGGTACGCTCAACCATTAGTAGTTACGGCCGCACGCGATGCATTTCTTACCAAACGAGTAGGAGATTTATTATTACTGATGGGGGTAGTAACTATAGGTACGATGGCAGGTAGTTGGGATTTTTCTGAGTTATACAAGTGGGCAGAAACGGCACAATTAAGTCCTTTAACTTCAACTTTATTAGGTTTAGCATTGATTGCCGGGCCTATTGGTAAATGCGCTCAGTTTCCCCTAAATTTATGGCTGGATGAAGCAATGGAAGGACCAAATCCAGCTTCAGTACTGCGAAATTCTTTAGTAGTTGCTGGTGGTGCTTACGTACTTTACAAGTTAGAGCCGATTATAGCTTTATCACCAGTAGCTTTGGATGCTTTGTTAGTTATTGGTACCGTTACTGCGGTAGGAGCAAGTTTAGTTTCCATTGCTCAAATAGATATAAAACGGACTTTATCTCATTCCACCAGCGCATACATGGGTTTAGTGTTTGTCGCAGCAGGTATGGAACAAGGTGGTGTAGCGCTACTTTTATTATTGACTCACGGTATCGCCAAAGCTTTGTTATTTATGAGTGCTGGCTCGGTGATTTATACCACTCACACCCAGGATATCACTGAGATGGGTGGATTATGGTCGCGGATGCCTGCAACTACCACAGCTTTTATTGTCGGTTCGGCAGGTATGGTAACGTTACTACCTTTAGGAAGTTTTTGGGCAATGCTGTCATGGGCTGATGGTTTTGTTTTAACTAGCCCTTGGGTAATCGGAATTCTGGTAATAGTCAATGGTTTAACAGCCTTAAATTTGACAAGGGTATTCAGATTAGCCTTTTGGGGAGAACCCCAGCAAAAAACCCGTCGAACTCCGGAAGTACATTGGCCGATGGCATTACCAATGGTATCCCTAACTGTAATGACTTTATTAGTACCAATGATGCTTGAGCAATGGTATCTCCTGCCAACTTGGGACAGTATTAATTGGTATGTATTAGCAGCATTAGTATCTTCAAGCTTGCTCGGAGTAATAATCGGTTCCACAATTTACCTGCATAAAGCTTGGTCAAGATCGAGAGTATTAGCTTGGAGATTTATACAGGATTTACTCGGATACGACTTCTATATAGACCGAATTTATCGGTTGACAGTAGTAGGTGCTGTCGCTGGGCTGTCAAAAATTTCCGCTTGGAGCGATCGCTATTTAGTAGATGGACTTGTAAACTTAGTTGGTATGATGGCAATCTTCAGCGGACAAGGTTTAAAGTATAGTATTTCCGGGCGTTCTCAAGGTTATTTACTGACCATTATCTTCGGAGTCAGTTTAATCGGCTTGTTTATTAGTTGGAGTTTAGGATTACTCAATAATTTACCGTTTTAATCAGTGAACAGTAAACAGTGTTAGCGTTAGCGTGTCCCGAAGGGACATACAGTGAACAGTTAGGAGTTAGGAGTTTAAATAATTAATTCTTCCCTCTCTTCCTATTCTTCCCCCTCTTCCCCCTCTTCCCCCTCTTCCCCATCCCCCATTCCCCCATGCTGAGTATTTTAATTTTGCTACCGCTTCTAGGTGCGGCTTTAATTGCATTTGTCCCCGGTATTACAGCTAAAGTCTCTCGTACAGTGGCTTTGAGTGTTGCTGTAATTTCTTTTTTATGGACTTTGGTTTTAGCTAATCAATTTAATTTAAGTGAAGTAAATCAGCAATTTAGCGAATTCATCCCTTGGATAGATGCGCTGGGATTAAATTATCAAATTGGTATTGATGGTTTGTCTTTGCCTTTGCTGATATTAAATGCATTGCTCACGGGAATCGCAATCTATAGCAGCAGCACTTCTATATCGCGATCGCGCTTGTATTATTGCTTGTTGTTGCTGCTAAATGTGGGAGTGACGGGAGCATTTTTATCTCAGGATTTGCTGTTATTTTTCCTATTTTACGAATTAGAATTAATTCCCTTGTATTTGCTGATTGCTATATGGGGAGGGGAACGACGGGGTTATGCTGCGACGAAATTTTTGATTTATACTGCCTTTTCGGGAATTCTGGTTTTAGCAAGTTTCTTGGGTTTAGTTTGGTTGAGTGGTGCTTCTAGTTTTGGTTTGTCAGGTTTACAAACTAGCTCCATCCCCTTAGCAACTCAAGTTTTGCTTTTGGTGGGAATTTTAATTGGTTTCGGC
>JBCCLY010000281.1:0-5856 GCA_039026655.1 Cyanobacteria bacterium P01_C01_bin.38
AGACTCAGTTAATCTTTAGAAACATCAAATTCTGGCTTTGCTGAGTGTTTCAGTTTTAGATTTTGATTATCCTCTGCTTGAAAGAACATAATAGGATAATTTAAGATTTTAGAAGACTGCATTCTAGCTGCATTTAACAAATTTATTCACAGCATGATGCATATCAAAACACAGAAGTAATAAAATGCCTAAACAACTTCGTATACTTTATGCAATTGGGCCTGAAAATGTTATAGAGGCTTACACTTGTTGGAAACAAAATCGGGATTCTCAATCGCAAGTATCGATTCCCTTATCAAGTCAATTTTTTGATGTTTGTAAAGATTTAAATGCTAAAGGTTATGTTATTGCCCAATCGCAAACCAACGAAATTATCGAAGACGATCGATTTCGAGTTGAGTGTCGTCGGGTACCATTACCCAAAGCATCGGGAATACTGTATTACTTAAGACAACTTTGGTGTGGATTACAATTACTAAAATCTGCAATACTCTTTAGAGCCAATGTTGTTGTTGTTGATAGCGGTACAACTGATTGGTATATTCTGTGTTTATTTTCCTGGTTAGGCTTTAAAGTTGTACCATCTTTACACTGTACGCTTTGGTATAAGTTTAAGCCTTTGCGTAAGGTAGATAAACTGAGATTAAAGATTAATAGGTATTTGTTTTCTGATTACTCGGAGGCAATATTAGTAGGTTCCCAGGATACAGCGAAACAGGTTCACCAATTAACAAATGGTCAACACGGATCAATTTATGAATTTAATTATTCATATCGCCGTTCTGACTTTGCTAATTTAGCTCAACCATCAAGGGATTCTTCTGTTTTTCGCGTTCTTTTTGCAGGACGTATTGAGACAAATAAAGGAGTGTTTGACTTATTAGAAATAGCCAAAGATTTTATTAAGAAAGGCATAGAAAATATAGTTTTTGATGTTTGTGGAGACGGTTCGGCGTTAGAATCTTTACGTTTGGCAGTTAAAGAAGCTGGAATTGAGCGTACTTTTATTTGCCACGGTTATTGTCAAAAGCAACATATGCGGGAAATATTTGGTCGTTCTCATATTGTTGTAGTTCCTACTAGAACCGACTTTAGTGAAGGTTTTAATCGGGTTGTTTGCGAAAGTATTTTATCCAATCGTCCGGTTGTGACTTCAGCAGTTTGTCCGGCATTATCTTATGTAAAAGAAGCTGTTGTGGAGGTGCCGCCCAATGATGTGAAAGCTTATGGTGATGCAATACTAAATTTGTATAAAGAAAGAGAACTTTACGAACAAAAAAGATTAGCGTGTAAGATAGTTCAAGAACAGTTTTACGATTTAAATAAGGGGTGGGGAGCCGCTCTCAAATCGGTTTTATTTAAAATACAACAAACAGAAGCAAAGTATTTAACTACGGCAAATCGCTAATAATATAAAGTAGATTAAAACCGTGAAAAGAAAACATTTAGAAATTGCCGAAAAAGCACTTGTTGTTATCGGTTTAACTTTTTTCACCGGAGGCTTTGAAGCAGGTGCCACTGAAACCACACCAGCGCTGTTATCGCCAACAATTGTATCAACTATTAGATACACCGTTTGGATTTTATCCTTAGTTATAGTTGCTTTTAACTATAAAAAAGCTTTATCAACGGCGAGTCAGGACATATTTATTTGGATATTAACGCCAATTGTTTATGCATCGTCAATTTGGTCGCTTAATCCTGAATATACTGAAAAATTTATGGTAGAAATTTTGCAGATGACCTCGTTTGCATTGTTTTTCGCCACGCGATTTACCATTAAACAGCAGGTGAGATTAGTTGCTTGGACATTTGCTATTGGAGCAATTGTCAGTATGTTTGTTGTTTGGCGTTATCCAGGAGCGGGTTTACACTGGCACGATCATCCAGGTTCGTGGAAAGGAATATACGATTACAAAAATACTTTTGGCAGTATGATGGTTATCGGTTCTATTGCCTTTTTATTAGTACCAGTTGATAGCATCAAACATTGGCGATATAAATGGGGATTTTTCTTTTTATCCCTGATAATGATATATTTATCAACTTCAAAAACATCGTTAATTGTTGCTTTTTTGGTATTTGTAATATTGTATTTTTATCGTAAGTTTATTTGGCAAGGAAAACGAAGTATAGTTTTTATAGATTTAGGAGTTATTATTGTTGGGGGTATTAGTACGCTAGTTGTAACTTTGTGGATAGAAATATTAAGTGCTTTCGGTAAAGATCCGACTTTAACGGGACGTTTGCCTATGTGGGGTCGCATATTTGATAGACTTTTAACAGAAGAACCTTTGTTTGGTTTTGGACGCGGCGGTTTTTGGGCGGATGAAAGTAATTATGCTATTGAAGCAGGCATGGCCGTAACAGAGCGTTATTTACCACCTCACGCTCACAATGGCTATATAGATTTAGCTTTGGATGTTGGCTTAGTAGGATTATCGCTGTTTTTAATTAGTTTAACAATCGCTTATTTTCGCTCGCTCAAATTAGCTTATAATGCTCCAAGTTCTGAGTATATTTGGCCTCTCGGTTTTCTGTTATTCTTAACTCTAAATAATTTGTCTGAAAGCTATTTACTACGTTTGGCAAATGTATATTGGGTTTTGTATTTAACAACTGCTTTATCGGTTGGCAAAGAAATCCGGAGTAGTGCTTTTAAACGAAGGTTACTTCAGAAAAATGATATCGCCTCTAATTAATTCTTATTTAATTTTAAATAAGTAAATAAGTAAATAAGGTTTGCCCAAAAAGTCCCATTATTAGGCTAGGGAACAGGTAATAGGGAACAGGGAACAGTTTTACTATTGTTTTTTAGATTCCAAAAAATTGAAGATGCAACAAAAGCAAATCTTATATCTTTACTTTCTTGCACTTTTTTAGACTAAAATAACTCTAAAAGCTTACTATATAAGATTTTTATAGTTATTTGGCAAACCTTAAATAAGTAAATAAGTTAAATTCATCATACCTATAAGGAGAAAAGAAAATGCACGTAGCTTATGCAAAAGCATCAGAATGGGCAAAACACAATTCATTTGGTAAAGCTTGGCGATTAGAGCGGATGAAGCAATTTCTCGCTTTAGTCAAACCACCATCAGGGGCAAAGATTATCGATTTGGGTGGACATATGCCAATGTGGCAATGGTTCGATCATAATTTTGATGTCACCTTGGTTAATTTACCCGGTTCTTATAAAAGTACTGGAAAGTTTGGACAATATACTTTAGTTGAAGGAGATGCGACTAATTTATCTGATAGCTTCGCGGATAAATCCTTTGACATTGTATTTAGTAATTCGGTAATCGAACACGTAGGCGATGAATCTAAGCAGGCTAATTTTGCATCAGAAGTGATTCGTCTAGCTAAAGGTTATTGGGTACAAACTCCAAGTAATTATTGGCCAATTGAGCCGCATACTGGTGTAGTTGGTTATTGGTTACTACCAGAATTTGTACGGCAGAATATGCAAAAATCATGGGAAAAGAAATTACCAGTTTGGACGGAAATGGTAAAAGGTACCAGAGTACTTTCTAGAAATAGAATGCGTGAATTGTTTCCAGAAAGTGAATTTTATGTAGAGCGAAAGGCTTTATTAGAAAAATCTTATGCTGCTTACAAGCCTTTTTCAGCTAACTAAGATTTTGAAGATTTTTTATTAGGGCAGGCTCGAATGCCTGTCTATAAATTAAAAATAGTTTTTGATTTTCTATTTTGATTGCAGAAATAGATTGCGGGAGATTAGGAGTGAACGTTGGAGTAGTTGTAATTGGGCGTAACGAAGGGAATCGTCTTAAACAGTGCTTGCTGTCGGTATCGAAAGTAAAAACGGTTGTTTATGTTGACTCCGCTTCTTCCGATGGCAGCGTGGAATTAGCTCGGAGTTTAGGCGTTAACGTAGTGGAGCTTGATTTATCTATTCCTTTTACTGCTGCACGTGCTAGAAATGCAGGGTTTGAATATCTTGTGCAAATCGAGCCTACGGTTGAGTTTGTCCAATTTGTGGATGGAGACTGCGTGGTGGTAGATGGATGGCTAGAGAAAGCACTTGAAGTTTTGAGCGATCGCCCATTAGTTACGGTAGTTTGCGGTAGAAGAAAGGAACAGTTTCCCGCAAGCTCTGTTTATAATCTCTTATGCGATATCGAATGGGATACTCCTGTAGGTGAAGCTAAAGCTTGCGGTGGTGATTCGATGATGCGGGTTTCTGCTTTGAAGCAGGTTGGAGGGTTTAATCCTAGTTTGATTGCTGGAGAAGAGCCAGAGCTATGCGTGCGGTTGCGTCAAACTGGCGGCAAAATTATGCGTATAGATGCCGAAATGACTTTGCACGATGCCCAAATTATGTATTTTAACCAGTGGTGGAAACGTTCTATTCGTAACGGACACGCTTATGCTGAAGGTGCTTTTATGCACGGACAACTTCCTGAAAAGCACTGGGTAAAAGAAAGTCGCCGAATTTGGGTTTGGGCTTTTATATTACCGCTTTTAGCAATTGCTAGCGCTTGGGCGACTAAGGGAATAAGTATAATTTTGCTTGTATTAGCTTATGGGTTATTATTCTCTCGCGTTTATAAATATGCGAAAACGAAGGAAATTCCTACCTCGGATGCATTGCTCTATAGCCTGTTCTGTGTTTTAGATAAATTTCCCGGAGTTATAGGACAAATTCAGTTTCATCTATCTCGATTATTAGGAAAGAAGCGCACCATCGTGGAATATAAAAGTCAGGTTGTAAGTTAGTAAGATTTGGGGATTGGGGATTGGGGATTGGGCATAGGAGTTTGCGGGGTTGATCTAGTACTCCGCCACATTAATTTTGACAGGTTTGTAGTTGGCGATTTATCGCTCCGGAGGACTAAAGTCCCAACTACAAACCTGCTATAGCACTAACTATACTATTTAGTAAGAAAAAATAAAAAAAGCTATGTTGCTAAAAAATATGTTTAAGATTTCTAATTTAGTTAGAAAGTCAGATTTATTGTATAAAGAAAAATCAACTTCTTCAGCTAACCGAAATCTGAAGAAAAATAATTTATCCTATAAATCTATTGCTATTGTTGGTTGCGGTTTTGTAGCTGATTACTACGTGAAAACTATCTCGATGCATCCGCAATTAAAGCTTGTGGGGGTAATGGATAAAATTGGCGATCGCGCTACTAAGTTTGCCAAATATCATAATGTTGACTGCGTTTATGAGTCTCTTGCCGATATTCTCAATGATAATACGGTTGATATAGTTTTAAATTTAACTAATCCCCGCAGCCATTACGAAGTTTCTAAAGCTTGTTTAGAAGCTGGTAAACACGTTTATTCTGAAAAACCTTTTGCAATGGAAATGGCTCAAGCTTCCGAGCTGGTAGATATTGCTTCATCGAAGGGTTTGTATCTTTCCTCTGCACCATGCAGCTTGTTAAGCGAAACCGCACAAACAGTGTGGAAAGCATTGCGAGAAGAAAAGGTAGGCAAAGTCCGATTAGTTTATGCCGAAATGGATGATGGGTTAGTCCATCAAATGCCCTATGAAAAGTGGTTGAGCGAATCTGGTACACCTTGGCCTTACAAAGATGAATTTGAAGTCGGCTGTACGTTGGAACACGCAGGTTATTATGTCAACTGGCTTACTGCGTTCTTTGGTCCTGCTGAAACTGTTTCTGCATTCTCATCTTGTGTAGTTCCGGATAAACATACTGATGTAGCCTTAGATATCGATGCTCCCGACTTTTCAGTAGCCTGTATTAAATTTGCATCTGGAGTAGTTGCCAGATTAACCTGTAGTATCGTTGCTCCTCACGACCATTCTTTAAAGATTATCGGCGATGATGGTATACTTGGCATCGAAGATTGTTGGTACTA
>JBCCLY010000282.1:0-5847 GCA_039026655.1 Cyanobacteria bacterium P01_C01_bin.38
GAAGCGCTTTGGGATAAAGACATTGCAAAATTTCATGATGTTACTAAAATAGAACCTTTACAAAGAGGCTTAGACGATCTTGATACTGTTGCTTGGATAACTGGGCGCAGACGCGATCAAGCGCCAACTCGTGCAAATATGCCGATTTTTGAATTGGATAAAAAAGGTCGTCTTAAAATCAATCCTTTAGCTACGTGGACTCGTAAAGAAACTTGGGACTTTGTTGGCGAACATAAAGTTATTTACAATCCTTTACACGATCAAGGTTATCCCAGCATCGGCGATGAGCCTATCACCACTAAAGTTGCAGAAGGTGAAAGCGAACGCGATGGAAGATGGCGCGGTAGCGGCAAAACTGAATGTGGAATTCACATTTAGGAGTTAGTTGTTGGTGGTTAGTTGTTAGTTGTTAGCATTTTGAATAAAAAATTGTACCTTTTTTGAAGAATAATGGTACATATAAATGGTGTAGAGACGTTGCAGTGCAACGTCTTTCTGTATTTTGGTTTGTATTGATAATTTATGAGTTATGAGGGGAGCATCCCAAATGTGTAAAATTATTATCTGTCATTGCGAACGAAGTGAAGCAATCTCAAAGTGTTGCGATTGCTTCACTTCGTTCGCAATGACAACCAAAATCTTGATTGTGCAAAATTGGGATGCTCCCGTTATAAGCTAATAGTTTTTGTATGATTATTAAGTATTTAATCGTGATTGATCGCCGATTGTTCAACACTAAATTTTGATTAAACCACTAACAACTATCAACTAACAACTAACCACTATCAACTAACCAAATTCTTATGATTAAAATTCTTCATCTTTCCGATATTCATATGGGAAGCGGTTTTACCCACGGACGTATCAATCCGGAAACTGGTTTAAATACGCGATTGGAAGATTTTGTCGGTACTTTATCTTTGTGTATCGATCGCGCTATTGAATCACAAGTGGATTTGGTGTTGTTTGGTGGGGATGCTTTTCCCGATGCAACTCCAGCACCCTACGTACAGCAGGCTTTTGCAAGTCAGTTTCGCCGTTTGGTAGATGCCCAAATCCCTACTGTATTGCTTGTGGGAAATCACGATCAACATTCTCAAGGGCAAGGTGGAGCGAGTTTATGTATTTACCGTACTTTGGGGGTTCCTGGAGTTGTGGTAGGTGATACTTTACATACGCATAATATTCAAACTCGTAGCGGTGAAGTGCAGGTAATTACTTTACCTTGGTTAACTCGCTCTGCTTTGATGACTCGTCAAGAAACTCAGGGTTTATCGTTAGGAGAAATCAATCAGTTATTAACCGAACGTTTGCAAGTTGTATTAGAAGGAGAAATCCGTCGTCTCGATCCCGATATCCCGATTGTACTTTTAGCTCATTTAATGGCTGACAATGCAAACTTAGGAGCCGAGCGTTTTTTAGCTGTGGGTAAAGGTTTTACTCTTCCTTTATCTTTGCTGACACGTCCATGTTTTGATTATGTCGCATTAGGACACGTGCATCGTCACCAAAATTTGAATAAGTCAAACAAACCCCCGGTAATATATCCCGGAAGTATTGAACGGGTTGATTTTAGTGAAGAAAAGGAAGATAAAGGTTATGTAATGGCGGAAGTCGAATCGGGTAGCGCTAAGTGGGAATTTTGTCCTTTACCCGTTCGCGCTTTCCGTACCATCGAAGTAGACGTGTCAAAAAGCGAAGATCCATTAAAGGCGATCGCCAAATCCGTAGCCAAGAATAATATAGAAGATGCAGTTGTCAGGTTAGTTTACAAGCTTCGTTCGGAACAGCTAGATTTAATTGATAACTCTTCGTTGCAGGAAATATTAAGAGAAGCGCATACTTATACTATTCATCCAGAATTAGTAAGTCAGTTAGCTCGTCCCCGCGTACCGGAATTAAGCGCTAGTAGCAGTATCGATCCGATGGAAGCATTGAAAACTTATTTAAATAACCGCGAAGACCTTCAGGATATAGCAGGTTCTATGTTAGAAGCAGCACATACGTTATTAGGAGATGACGAAGATGATTTATTAGACTCTTTTAATAGCAAGAATTCAGAAGATAAACAAGAAATAGTAACTAGTGAAAATACACAGTTGCGCTTGCTATAAATAGTCAATAGAAATTTCACCAATTTAATTGAAAGCAGGAAGCAGCACAAGTGATTACCTGATGTGCTGCTTCCCACCTCCTATTGCTTTAATTGCAAATACGGGAGCATCCCAATTTTGCATAATTAAGATTTTTGTTGTCATTGCGAACGAAGTGAAGCAATGGCAACACTTTGAGATTGCTTCACTGCGTTCGCAATGACAGATGGTATTTTTAGACATTTGGGATGCTCCCTGCAAATACAGCATTTTGCAAGTAGTAATGGTACTAGGACTTACACAACCGAAAAGTAGGCATTCCCATCTCTCAGATCCCCCCAACCCCCCTTAAAAAGGGGGGCTTTTCTTGTTCCCTACTCCCTATTCCCTACTCCCTACTCCCTACTCCCTATAATTAAAATAGTTTTGATAAATAAAGATAATAAAATTAATAAAAGAAGTAAAATGCATATTATATCTTATTTTTTTGTTTAAAAAGGTTTTTTATTTTAAATCTAAAAATTTACCAAAAATTCGTAAAAATACGTCGTTTTTAAATTTATATTTTTATAGTATAAACTCTTTGTATGATATTAATGATTTAGGAGTTGATTCTCCTTTCCTCCCTGTTCCCGACCGAGTTAGATTTCAGTAATAAGCGCGTATATCAACCTTCTAGAATGTTGGTTGTTAAAAATAAACTGATGCACCGCGACTAATAATTAGTTGGGTGCATCATTACTTCATTGGCAATTTATAAATAGCATTAACAAAAGAAATGAATAATATATTTAAGAATGTTAGCTTTGATATTTCTTATTTAGAAAGCTATCTTGCTATTTTGAAGAGTAAAAAGGTTGTCAACCATAGGGACAGAACAAGGAAAGTTATTCAAGAGGCAACTATTGAACTAGTTCCTCATTTTCAGCATATACAATTAGATATAAATCATATTTATGCTTGTTTAACTAATCACTTAAGGAAAAAACCAGAAATACTCGGTACTGCCTTTGCCTTTTCACCTGAAGTACTTTGTTCCTGTCCTTTTGTGTTAAGAGATAAAAGCGGATTTCAAAGTAGAGATATTGCTAAAGAATTTATGTACGCTAATGCAGTTTGGTATGACGTTCCAGTAAAGCAGAGAAAAGCTGTCTGGAGCGTTCCTTACTTTGATATCGGCAAAGCTGGTGAAGATATTCTTTTAACAACTTATTCTGTCCCAGTATTCGATCGCGATTCTAAAATAATAGGTGTAATTATAAGTGACCTTTTATTAGCAAAACTAGAAGATATACAGAAAAAAGAATAGCTATTACATCAAAATATTTAGAATTTAGATATATATTTTATGAGTATCCAACATCAGAGTGTATTTTATCATTTTAGTATTGTATATTCTTTATTCTCTATATCATTTTTAATTAATTGGATAAGATTTAAGTCTCGTCGCCCTAGCTTATACCCAGAAGATAAATTTATATCTTTTATGGTAATTTTAATGATTACTGTATTCTGGTTTTTAGCTTTACCTTTATATTTGATGAAATTTTTTAGAAAAAATAAGGCATGAACGCTCTACAAACAGAAGATTAAAGGTATTAGTAGTAACAGGTTCGTAGTTGGCGCTTTAGCGCTCCGAGGACTTTAGTCCTAACTACGAACCCATAAATTATCAAGTGTTAAGCAAGGAAAACTTCCTCAAGTCGCTAACATTCAAGCAATATTGAGTAATTACTTAGAACTCGGATACTCGTAAGCACCGATATCGGGAGCATCATCTTTCAAACGCTCTTTTCCATTCTTGTCAACATCTGCATAGTCAGGGATTTTGCTCGAACCTTTATTAATTGCAGGGGAATTAGAAGATAAACGGTAATCTTTATCTTTTGAATCTAAGAAACCAGCCGATTTGACTGCAAGGTTGTTTGTTTCTTTAAAATTCTTTAGCCCCTTTCCTGTTTCATAGACTTCTTCAAAGGTATCTGTAAACAGATTGTTATCCAAGACAATATCATTTGCATCTTCGATAAAACCATTACGATATTTAGCATCGGCAAAGATATTGTTACGTACTACAACATCAGATGTTATATCCCCTTTGGTGTAATCAGTACCATCAATCGTAATCGATTGGACATTGCCAGCTACAGTATTATTAACAACTTCTACATCGCTAACGTTGCTAGTTATCGATATTCCTGCACCGGCATTCGTACCTAATTTACCATTCCC
This sequence comes from Cyanobacteria bacterium P01_C01_bin.38, assembly GCA_039026655.1. Classification (GTDB taxonomy): domain Bacteria; phylum Cyanobacteriota; class Cyanobacteriia; order Cyanobacteriales; family Nostocaceae; genus Rivularia. Next base: position 4,326 of record JBCCLY010000282.1, read on the forward strand.
ATAAACAACGTTGTTGTAAACGCGAACATCTTTAACATCACCTTGTTCGGGAACTTCATCGGCAATTGTAATTCCTTCAGCAACATTACCGTAAACAAGATTATTGTAAATATCAACGTTGAAAGTATCGGCACGATTACCATCTACGTAGATAGCAGGGCCACCATTGTAGCCTCCAGGTGTACCAGAAACTCTCGCAACACCTGTCACAGTATTGTTATGGACGGAGCCATTTCGAGAGCCTGTTTTGATATCGATACCCTCGCGGTTTCCTTGTTTAACAATATTGTTGGCAACCTCAAAACCATCCACACCCCAAATACTTAATGCTTCTTGCAAACCTCTGGTATCACCTCTACCAGTCCATCTCCAGTTTGCTCGTTCAATCTTGTTATCGACTACTTTAATATCTTTACTGGTTACTTCAGCTTCTCCACCCTTATAGTAACTTTCAGGTAAAACGATGATACCCGAAGCTCCTGTTTCAAAAGTATGATTGTTCTTCACAATCATATTATTCGCATCTCTAAGCGAAATACCTGCCCAAGATGTATTTTCAATTCGGAAGCCATCGATAATCCAGTGTCCCTGATTAGCAGACTGAATTACACCCTCTCTAAAACCACCTTTTATAGGGTCAGGGTCGCGCAGAGTAACGTCACCATCAGCTTTTAAGGTAATATGACCGAGTTTTTCATTACCTGATTTTTCTAAGGTAATCAATTCGGTGTATGTGCCCGGTTGTACTAATATAGTATCTCCAGCTTTTACCGCAGATTCTTCCTGAACGGCGTAATTAACAGTTTTCCAAGGCTTGTCTTTTGTACCTGGATTATCATTGCTACCCTTTGATGAAACATAGTATGTCTTTCCTCCACTAGAACCTTTATTATCATCGTCATCATTTGAGGTATCTGGTGTTTTTCCTGCCATATCATCCGGAGCTTTGTTATCTGCTGGATTTTCCGTTTTTGATTGCGAGTCTATCGGATTAAACTCGATATAGTCAAAACGAGCAAATTCAGTAGCACCAATTTTTCCCTCAATCTTAAAAACATCTCCTGGGGAGAGTTCAATTTTAGGATGGGTAACACGAGAAGTTAAAGTCTTGTCAGCAACACCACCCCCAGGTAAATCTTTATCAAATGAGAAGCTTTGAGTATCACCTGCAACGGTAACTTTTGCAGAAGAAACACCGTCATCTTCATCGTAGAAACCTACATTTACCTCATAAGTACCAGCTTCGCCGTTAAAAACACCTGTTGCTGTTCCTTCATCGCTACCTAATAGAGCAATATGTTCACCACCAGAAGAAATATCATTTGGCTCAACTAGATAGTTACTAAGTTTCAAGTCTTCCATTTCGTAGCGTAGAATATCATCTTCTGAAGTCGGTAGCATCGAAGAATTACTTGTAGATAACGAACCGTCAGCAACTGATTTTGCTTCTAATGGAGAACTAGGGACTAATTCTTGAGAAGTTGCAGTTAAAGCTGATTCGTTATTAAGCGGTGTATCGAAA
>JBCCLY010000283.1:0-5834 GCA_039026655.1 Cyanobacteria bacterium P01_C01_bin.38
AATCTAAAATTTTAAATAATGGTTTCTTTTTTGCTACAGCAATGTGGCTTTTTAGCCGAGCAGTAATAGTTGTGGCAATGTTATTAATTGCACCTTCACTTCCAGTTGCAGAAAATTCTCAAGTTCCTACTTTTGGCTGGGATACTTTTTACGCATGGGATAGCATTTGGTATCACCGAATTGTAGTTGTTGGTTACGAATTTATCAATGATGGTAAACAATATTCTGTAGCTTTTTTTCCGCTTTTACCAATACTAACTCGTGTAATTATGTACCTGGGCTTGCCTTTTCAAATGGCAGCTACCTTAATAAATAATGCCGCCTTTTTGGGTGCTTTAATCATCTTTTATTCTTGGGTAAAAGAAACTCATGGTAAAAGTGCAGCTTGTTGGAGTACTGCTGTTTTAGCTTGGTGTCCCTATTCTCTTTACGGAAGCGTTATTTATACTGAAGGATTATTTTTATTGTTTAGTACTGCCGCTCTACGTGCTTTCGATAAAAAACAGCATTTATGGGCAGCGATTTGGGGATTTTTATCTACAGCAACCCGAATCACTGGAGTTATGTTAATTCCAGCTTTTTTATTTGTTGCTTGGAAACAAGGTAGAAATTTAAAAGCTTATCTTGCTAGTTTCGCTGTTGGCATTGGTGCTTTGCTTTTTAGTTTGTATTGCTTAATTAAATTTGGTGATGCTTTAGCATTTATCCACGTACAAAAAGGTTGGCGAGATTCCACTGGATTTGCTTGGGAAGGTTGGTGGAATATGCTTACGCAAATTGTTCTAAGCTCTCCGCTATTATTTGGTTTAATTGCTGTTAGCGGTTTTTTGCTATGGCGCTTTCATCAACAGTTAGTAGATATAAAACTACGCGGTATATTTTATTTTTTATGGTTATTGTTATGGCTTGGTATTGGTGAACCTTTGTGGTTAACAGCAGGAAATCCATTCGGAAAAATTCCTTTAGTTAAAATAATAATTATTTTTGGTGGGCTTTATTTATTATGGTATTCGCGAGCCAAAATTCCTTTAACTGCTGCGGTTTACGGTTTCTTTTCATACGCTTTAATACTTAATACCGGACTTACCGCTTCTGTAGAGCGTTACGCTTATGGAATTGTGTCTTTATCCTTTGCCCTAGGATTGTGCCTCAATCGCGATCGCCATTGGGGATATGCCATTTTGGGATTTTTCGCAGTTATATTAGCTAGTTTAGCCGTACAGTTTGCCCACAATCAGTGGGTTGCTTAAAAGTCCAAATATTAAATAAAAATCATTTATCACTAAAAAGTTATATAGTTAATAGCTTTATTTTGTTGTTTTTCCCTACCTCTTACTCTTTACTTTTTACTTTTTACTTTTTACTCCCTACTCCCTACTCCCTACTCCCTACTCCCTACTCCCTACTCCCTACTTCTTACTCCCTTCTCATACAGCTATAGCGATAAAGATTGAATTTGCTTATCAAGAGCGATGTTTTGCTGTATACTTTTCGATGTGTGTAGATATAATTCACTAACTATAGGGCACAGAACTGTCTATATCTCTTTTATGCACAATGTCATCTTGATGTTTAATAAGTGTACTTTAATACAATCTAGTTTTTAAAAGTTATATATCTATCAAAAATTATGGTATAGGAAAAATTCACGTTCGCATTAAATTCTTCTGATAAATAAAATCCTATATGTGCTTTGCATTACAAGAATACTGACTTTAAAATGGTTAAATAAGCTTATATAAAGACACAATTTTATTGAGATATCCTTCTATCTTAACAAATTCAGTGTTTTCACTGTCTACATTTACATATGTATTTGCAATTATTATTATGTTACAATTGCGACTTTCTTTTAATAGTTGTGAATTTATAGAACTGCTAGTTATTATCTTTCTAAATCGCTAGATAATAAATCGGTTAAATACGTATGATTACATAAATAATTGTTACTTATCTATTTTATATAATCATTACAAATCACTTAGCGAATATATAGAATGGACTAATAGCTTACTTCTAACTAGATGAAACCAAATTATCCCGCACTCGGTCTTGTGGAAATCTGACTTTACTAAGTAAGTATAATAAGTGTGAAAATTTTAACCTTATTTTTAATGTAAAAATTATTTCTAAAAGGTAAAATGAGCCAGACTAACAGTGAAACTTAGTAATAGATGTGAGCGTGCATCTGCTTATTTATAGCTGTAAAAATTTTTCGTTAATGAAATCTTAAATTTAGACTTGAGTTAGCAAAATTCATCCGCCTGTTAAGGCGAATTTTTATTAACAATAAGTTTAATTTTTCAGGACGATCGGAGATTAGCTGGGTAACAGGAAATAGAGGAATTGTGTTATAACTTACCGTCATATCCGTGAATGACGGTTTGGTAGTGAAGGAGCCGTGTCTGGTGGAAAAAAAGAAGTCGTTATTACCTCAAGGAATATTAATCGCCCTTACCGCCTTGTGTGGTAGTTTTGCTCTTGGATTTATGCTGCCTGTTAACCGAGATGCTACCAATGCAACTAGCAGACAGCAAGTAGAAAGCGAAGAGATCAAAGCTACATCTGTTTCGCTATCTAGTGTCAAAGATTTTCAAACTGCCATGCTTGCTACTTGGGAACAAGAAGCGATATTAAAAGGTGTCTTTCATACAGCACCAAGAAGCTTTCGTGGCAAAACATTAAAGCAAGCAAAACTTGGTGCAAACGATAAATTAATTGCTCTAACTTTTGATGATGGTCCTTGGCCGGAATATACTGCCCAAATATTAGACATATTGAAAAAAAATAACGTCAAAGCGACCTTTTTTGTTGTTGGGCAAGTACTACAGCACCATCCCGATTTAGGAAAGCGAATTGTTACCGAAGGGCATATTATCGGTAATCATACCTGGAATCATTGGTACCATTTTTTCAACAAACAAGCTGCATCTCTAGAAATTGACCGTACTTCAGACCTAATTTATAAAACCACAGGTACTAAAACTACTTTATTTCGCCCTCCCGGTGGAATGTTACATAATGGTTTAGCAGATTATGCAAAAAGCAAAGATTATACCGTAATTATGTGGTCTGCTGATTCCATAGATTATGCACTTCCTTCACCTCCGACTTTGATAAACAGAGTTGCTAGACAAGCAACTCCCGGTGGTATCGTGCTATTGCATGATGGTGGCGGCCCCCGTAAAAACACCGTTGCCGCTTTACCAGGAATGATAAGCAAATTAAAAAAGAAAGGTTATCGTTTTGTGACTATTCCAGAATTGCTGGAGTATGAAGAGAAGCAAAAAAATACTCTAACGGCACAAAATACCAGATAATTGTTAGTGGTTAGTTGTTAGTGGTTAATTGTTAGTTATTATCTGACTTGCTAACTAAATAAAATCCCTATTAATTGATTTTCAAATCTAAAATTCAGTGTTCATGAATAATAAATGAAAGGGTACGGCAATATTCGCCGTACCCTTATCAATTTGGATTGATTTCCAGAAATTTGTAGAGACGTAAAATTTTACGTCTTCCAACCATTAAAGAGAAAACAAATCAGTTATCAGTTATCAATCATCAACTAACAACTAACAACCATAGCATTCCTAAATCATTTGTGAGATTTTAGAAACCCGGTTTTTTGGAAAAACCGGGTTTCTGGCACCTAGCTTTCTCACGACTCATGTAGGATTGCTATATCCACTATCCACTAACAACTAACTAAGAAACCTTACTCAACTGCTTTTGCTTAGCATCGGCTTGATCGGAATTAGCTTCAGAAGGAGGTACTACTTGCCAGAATTTTGGTAGAAATTCTTGCCAGTTATCTAAAATCATTTTCGCTTTAGTTGATTCGGTACGCTCAAAATGAGCGGTTATTAAATCTTTAAGCTGTTTTTCTCCAGCCAGAGTGACTACTCGCTGAATTTTCACGATTTCTGGATTAACTAATTCGGGAAAATTACCTTCTTCATCTAAGAAATATCCCAATCCGCCAGTCATTCCAGCACCAACGTTACGTCCAACTTGACCTAAAACTACAATGACACCGCCAGTCATGTATTCGCAACAATGATCTCCGGCTCCTTCAATTACTGCCGTACCTTTGGAGTTACGTACCCCAAAACGTTCGCCAGCTTTACCTTTAGCAAACAACATTCCCCCAGTTGCACCGTAAAGGCAGGTATTACCAATTATTGTGTTTTCTGATGGTTGGTAAGTTGCTACGGTTGGTGGTTTAATAATTATTTCTCCACCGTTCATTCCTTTTCCGACGTAATCGTTGGCTTCTCCTGTCAATGTCAACTTCATTCCATTGAGGAGAAAAGCACCAAAGCTTTGTCCGACGCTTCCTGTAAAGTCAAGATTAATTTGCCCACTGTATCCAGTGTCGCCGTATTTAGATGCAATTACTCCAGAAATGCGCGAACCTATAGTTCTATCGGTGTTAACCCCGTTAACTGTTTTAGTTATGGAAGAATGCTCGTTAATTGCTTTTTGAATTTCAGCATCTGCTAACAAATCGTCGTCGAGTACCGCACCGTTACTGTGAACTGCTTCGTGTTGCAACCAGCTACGATTTTCTTTGGAGCTAGGTAATTTCAATAAGCAATCAAGATTTAATGCTCGCGTCTTGGTTAATTCAACATTTTCGCGCATTTTCATTAAGTCAGCACGTCCGATTACTTCCGATAGGCTGCGATAACCAAATCTTGCTAACAAGCTGCGTACCTCTTCAGCAATAAAGTAGAAGAAATTAACCACTTTTTCTGGAGTGCCGGGGAAGCGTTTGCGTAATTCTTCTCTCTGGGAAGCAACACCTACAGGACAGCTATTTAAATGACATACCCGCGCCATAATACAACCTTCGGCAATCATGGCAATGGAACCAAAACCAAATTCTTCGGCTCCCATCATTGCTCCCATCAAAACGTCCCAACCGCTCTTTAAACCGCCGTCTACGCGTAAAATCACTCGATCGCGCAGGCTATTTTCCATCAACACTCGATGTACTTCGCTTAAACCAAGTTCCCAAGGAGAACCGGCGTGTTTAATCGAACTTAGGGGAGATGCTCCCGTACCACCATCATGACCGGAAATCTGGATAATATCGGCGTTAGCTTTAGCTACACCCGCAGCAATTGTTCCGATACCGATTTCTGAAACTAGTTTTACCGAAACTTGAGCTTTAGGATTAACTTGATGTAAATCAAAAATTAACTGCGCTAAATCTTCAATCGAATAAATGTCATGGTGAGGAGGTGGAGAAATTAAAGTTACTCCAGGTTTGGAACGTCTTAAACCAGCAATATATTCGCTAACTTTTCTACCCGGTAACTGTCCCCCTTCTCCAGGTTTCGCACCTTGAGCCATTTTAATTTCAATTTGTTTGGCGCTCATCAGGTACTGAGGAGTTACACCAAAACGTCCCGATGCAACTTGCTTGATGGCACTCGAAGCAGTATCGCCGTTACGCAAACCATTTAAATGAGGTAAAGTTGCCGAATGACCAGTTTCATCAACATTATCCAAAGTTTTGAAACGTGCCGGATCTTCACCACCTTCCCCAGAATTCGACTTACCGCCAAAACGATTCATGGCGATCGCCAAGGTTTCGTGTGCTTCTCGTGACAATGCTCCTAGCGACATTCCCCCAGTACAAAAACGCTTAACAATTTCGCTGACTGGCTCTACTTCTTCAACATAAATCGCTTCTCTATCGCTTTCAAACTCTAGTAAATCGCGTAATGCAGTAATCGGTCTACCCTGCAATTGCTGCTGATAAACTTCGTAGTGGTCGTAATTTTTACTATCTAAAGCCCGGTGTAACACTTTTGCCATTTCCG
>JBCCLY010000284.1:0-5803 GCA_039026655.1 Cyanobacteria bacterium P01_C01_bin.38
AGTTAAGAAATTGTGTAACTTGTTTTTGCCGACGCGACCAAGCTAATTGATTGACAAGGGTTTCAACGGCATCTAAAGTTTCTGGAGACCATTTTCGTTCGGGGTAATCTGCTATCAATATTACGTCCGTGGGTTCGTATTTAAGCTGCGTGCGGAGAGCCATAAGCAAAATTTCCCCAATTCTGGAACCGCAAAGCCATTCTCTTGTAGATTCTGGTAAATCCGAGGCATCAAGGCTGACTAAACCTTCATTAGCTAGTGCAGATTCGATTGCTAAATCAGTTTGTAAGGGTATAGCTATATCGGTAGCAACTGCAAAATTATTGTTGGCAATCACGCTGTTGTTAATTTGTGCAAATTCATCGCCGGGATTCCAAGACAAAAGTAAAGCTAAGGGACAATTGAGAATAGCAGCTATTTGTTCTAGTACTACAGTTTCAGGAGAATTTTCTGCTCGATCATCTTGGGAATCTTGTATGGGTTCAAGAATGCGTAAACTTTGCTCAAAGGTTTGCCAGACTTTTTGCTGATGTTGAGTTTGTTGATACAGTTGCCATTGACGAATAATTACTCCGACTTGTTGAGCAACAACTTGTACTAATTCCTTTTCTACAGTTGTCCAAGAGCGATTGTTTTCACTGCCGATAATTAGAATCGCATTACACTCACCCGCTTGAGCGCAGTTGCTAACCAAAATCGAACGCAATCCTGCTTTGAGTAAAGAAGAACGCCAGTTAAAAAATCGTAAATCTTCTTCTAAGTTCTCTACACCTATAGCTTGTGTCGAACGCTCTAAAAGGTTTGCATCTACTTCTTTTAAGCCATCCAAAGTAAAATTTAAAGGTCGGCGATCGCGAAGCTGGCTTTGGTAAAAAAAGCTGTATTCATATACTTCCTCGTCACACAACAATAATAAAAATCTAGTTGTAGATAATCTTTTTAAAACTTTTGCCGCACAGTCATCCAAAACTTGCTCAATATTGTCATAGTTATAAATGGCTTGTGCTATCTGGCTTTTAAGTAAAGCGTCTTCTTGAATTTGTTGGATGTTAGTTTCTATATTTTCGGTGACGGAAACCAAGGAAATTAAACCCGCAGCACCTTTGACAAAGTTTTTATCTACTTCCGTCCAGATACGAGGTTCTTTACCTTCCACCGCTAAAAATCCCAGTAAATCCTTTTGCCAAAGAATTGGAGCAACCAGAAGACTTCTTGCATCAATTTGTTTGAGAAGCTTTTTAGTGCTATAACTTTTGAGCGAACTACGTCCTTCTCCAATCCAAACAAGCTGATTTGCTGACAAAGCATAATAAAAGTCACTTAAGTCTTCTACCGTAACGGCGGTTTGTGCTTTCTTTTGTCGGGATTTACCTAAGTTCAAATATTGAGTGCTGATTCTCCGCCAAAAATGACGTTCTTGGGGATCGAACCAGTAAACATTAGTTCGAGTAGGCACGATAAACTTATGAGTCGCAGATACTACAGCCTCTAACCTTTGTTCCAAAGTTGCCAAAGTTCTGATTTTTTCCAAAAGTCGCAGCAATACCTCATCCGGACGCTTAGCTTGCTTGTGTTGCAAATCTATTTCAAGTCGAAACAGCGCTGCTGCGAGTTCTCCCACCACAATCATCAACATTGACCTAGCTTCGCTACCTATCAAGTAACCCCACCGTTTAGAACCCATCATCAACACACCCAAACAGCGATCTTTGTGCCGGATGGGTAACATAATTGTTCCTTGGATATCGAACTTAGTCGCAATTTCTTGCCATCCTTCCGCCCGTTTTTCCATTCGTAAATCTGCCACGCCCATCGGACGCTGCTGGATAACTACCTGTTCTAGTAAATCCCCCGGACTTAAAACTACCCGCTGTTGCAAATAACTATTTTCACTATCAGGTGTAGTACCGCCTTTGCCGAACAATATATGATTAAGACGGTCATAAAGAGCAATCCAAATTAAAGAATAATCAAACTGCTCCTTTAAATATGAAATAGTCTTTTCAATCAGAACCTCAGCATTATCCTCTTCCCTCAAAACTTGAAGAATGCGCCCCAAAGTAAAGATTTGCTGCTCTGCGGCCGTAAATTTTTGATGCTGCCTCATCTGATTATTGGTAAACATAGCCTGTTACCATATAAGATGCCCAAAAAACCGGCTTAACTTTACCTATCAATTATTTTCAGATGAAGAGATGGGGAGGAACTAGCAATTATCAATTATCAATTATCAATTATCAATTATCAATTACCAACTCCTAACTCCTAACTCCTAACTCCTAACTCCTAACTCCTAACTCCTAACTCCCAACTCCTAACTCCTAACTCCTAACTCCTAACTCCTAACTATTAACCTTTATTTTTCAAACCTCTAAATTGGATATTTATCAAGCTGCACTACGTCCGCTTTTATTTAATCTCATCAAAGCAGATCCCGAGAATCTGCATTCAAAGACAATTAGTACTTTAGAATGGTTGGGAAATAATGGATCTCGCCAACCCAGTAGTTCGATCAAAAGTCGCTTGCAGCAATCGTTTTGTCTGCAAGATTCGCGTTTATCACAATCTTTGTTTGGATTGCAATTTCCTAATCCCGTTGGTTTAGCAGCAGGATTTGATAAAGATGGTGTTGCTACTCCAATGTGGTCTAGTCTGGGTTTTGGTTTTGCAGAAATTGGAACTGTTACCTCAAAAGCACAACCAGGAAATCCCCGTCCCCGTTTGTTTCGCTTGCCTAAAGATGAAGCCGCTCTTAACCGTATGGGTTTCAATAACTGCGGTGCCGAGGCAATGGCAACACGTTTAGCAAAGTTAACGAACACGCCAAACCCTTTAATTCCTATCGGTATAAATTTAGGTAAATCTAAAGTAACGCCGTTAGAAGAAGCTGCTAATGATTATCGTCATAGCTTCAGCTTACTGAAAAATTACGGAGATTATTTTGTTGTAAATGTTTCTTCGCCTAACACGCCAGGATTGCGAAAACTGCAAGATGCGTCTATGTTAGGTTCTATTTTGAATGCCTTACACGAAGAAAATAACTTACAAAAAGCAAACCAAAACTCAATCCAAAAACCAATCTTTGTCAAAATTGCCCCAGATTTGGAATGGGAAGCAATTACAGAAATAGTCTCTTTAGCTCAAAGTTATAAATTAGCGGGAATTATTGCCACTAATACAACAATTAAACGTGAAGGATTAAATACTCAAATACTTGCTCAAACTGGTAAATCGCTATCAGAAGAAGCGGGTGGAATCAGCGGAAAACCAGTAAGAGAACGTTCCACAGAGGTAATTAAATATATTTGGCAGCAAAGTCAGGGACAAATCCCCATCATCGGCGTTGGCGGTATTTTCACAGCACAAGATGCTTGGGATAAAATTACCGCTGGTGCTTGTTTAGTTCAAATTTATACTGGCTGGGTTTATCAAGGGCCAGGAATGATACGGCGTATTCTCCAAGGTTTGCTTTTGAAATTAGAACAAAATGGGTTGAATTCTATTTCTGAAGCCGTGGGATTAGCGGTAAAAGATTGTTAGTTGATAGTTGATAGTTGTTAGTTGTTTGTTGTTGCCTACTACCTACTACCTACTACCCATTACCTATTCCTCATTCCCTTTTTAAACAAAACAAAGGGTGCATTCTTCGTTACTAAATTAAGTACCGCTAGAAAATATGCACCCAAAAATTTGAAATCGACTTTTATTAAGTTGAAACTTTGCTTTCGTCTTCTACTGGGAAAAACTCTTTAGTATCGGCAGAATAAGTCCAAGCAATTCCATCTGGATCTTTATTACGACTCCATTCTGGAAATGCTGGATCGTCTCTACGTTTGAATACCGTACTCGAATAAACTCCTAAACGTTTAGCGAGCTCAGATTGAATCAACGAACCCAAGAACAATTGTTTTTCTAAAGGCTTTACGTGTTCTGTATGTTCTACGTGTTCTACGTGTTCTAAAGTTTCTTTCGGTAGCTCCTCCTCCACGCTTGCTAATTCAACAACTGCTTCTTCTTCAACCTTTACCGTTGGAGGTTCGAGAAGTTCTTTGTTTAAAGTCGCAACAGGTGCATTACTAAAGTCAACTTCCGGCTCACTACTGTCAAGAATGCTGCCTAAAGTATTAGCAGTCATAAAATAGTAGACTTTATTGCCATCATCTGAATCAACAATACTCGCACCAAATTCAGAAGCTTTAGCATCCAAATAGCGTTTTGCCTTTCCTCCATTAAAATTACCCCGTAAAGCTAAATCCATAGGAGTAATTCTGCCGCTATGTTCTCCAATTAACTGTTGAAAAACCGGATTAACCTTACTGCACCACTGTTGCCATCGATAGGTTCGCCACAAATTAAACCCAACTACTACGACAAAGAATCCTAGCAAAACCCGCCAAGCAGAAACTAGGAAGATAATCAAAAACGAAAGTGGCAAAAGTAGGAGCAAAAAACCTTTGCCCGAGGTTTCTAGTGTTTTTTCACTCATGCCTGATTTATTGCTAATTGATTTATTTTAGGAAATATTATTATCTTGGCAAAAATTGGGACATTTATTTGTGTTCTTTGTAGATTTGCTGGAAAATTTTTTGGAAAAAATGACCCACTGTGGAATCTTATATTAGTTAATAATCTCCTCTAAGCCCTTTGTATAGCTATATTCCCCTTTATTTCATAGATATAAAGGCAAAACAAGTCACGAATATAACATTCAGGCAAAATCAGCAAATGCTGTGATTTATAAAACAAGTAAATACTTAAATGTTATGGTTTTTTAATATTTATATTTGATTCGTAGGTTGGGTTAAAGGCACACCAATCAATTCATAGCTAGCGAAAAATCTAAATGCGCCGCAACCCAACATCCGATTTTTGATTGCAGCCCATATATATTACTTACGGCGATCGCGATTGCTAGTACTCCACCACATAAGTTATGAGGGGTGTCACAATGATATTTGTAGGTTGGGTTGAACGAAGTGAAACCCAACACCGGCGTTGGGTTGCGCTTCGCTTAACCCAACCTACGAAGAGGTGTTTTAACCCCGCAAAATTAATGTGGTCGAATACTACTTCGCCACATTAATTTTGCGGGGTATACCGTAAAAACAAAAAGTTCTTTTCTTCCCCTGCTCCCAAGATCCCCTGCTCCCCCTGCTTGCCCCACCCGGCAAAATTAATGTGGTCGAATACTACTGGTTTATCCTATTACTCCCTTCCCGGTAGAAGATTTCCTATGCCGTAGGTTGGGTTGAACGGAGTGAACCCCAACAGCGTGTTGGGTTTCGTTCCTCAACCCAACCTACAATTTTAGGTAATCTTAGAGCGTGACGGGAGTAGTTTTGACTGGTTCGTTTTTTTCTAAACCTAGGGAGACGTTATGTATAACGTCTCTACAACCCACTACAAAATAATTTCCCAATCCCTTGACATCTTGTAGCATGCAGACTACATTTGTAATACAGAGCGAGAGAGGTAGTAAATAACTTCTACAATCTCGCTTAAACAAAACACCTTTGAATGAACCAAAATTATGTAACGGGTGGCGGAATAGTAGACGCGCTAAATATATAACCTTGATTTGACAACTTGCCTATTTAGGGACGATTAATCGAAGATTATCGGGGTTTAGTAACCAATGGTTGTGCAGGTGCGAATCCTGTCCCGTTACACACAAACATTCAAAATTTAAAACATTCAAGCAGGGATAGTTTAGTAGCCTAGAACGCCGTAAATATCCTTATTCAAAACTTGCCTGAAAAGGACGAAGAATTAGGGTTATCGCCTTCCACGCCGGAGACGCGGG
>JBCCLY010000285.1:0-5775 GCA_039026655.1 Cyanobacteria bacterium P01_C01_bin.38
AATTTATCTCGTAAAATCTGGAAAAATTCAGGTGATTGAAGGCGAATAAAACGAGCGTTGTAATCGGATTTTTCTATAGAAATGCGGTCCTCTGGCAAAATATAGCATCCAGCATTACCGTCAACTGTCATCACTAATTGAGTTGAATTTACCGAATGAATATTAACTGGTTCGTTGTCTGGAAATACTAATGCTCTTGATGCTAAAGAATGAGGACAAATAGGAACTAGGGTTAATACTGGTACACCGGGAGCTACGACGGGACCTCCAGCACTTAAAGAATAAGCTGTGGAACCTGTGGGTGTAGAAACAATGATACCATCCGCCGCTATATCTACAGCCGCACGACGACCAATTGCAATTTCAAAATGGCACATCGAAGTCAAAGGCTCGCGATGCAATACCATTTCATTTAGACATAGAGCTTCCCAAAATACTGTATCTTTACGAAATACTTTGACAGCGAGCATTGCCCGTTCTTCAATATCATAATTACCCCGATCTAACTGTTCTAATGCTTGAGGTAATTGATTAACATAAGTTTCAGTGAGAAAGCCCATGTGACCAGTATTTATCGCCAGCATCGGAATTTCACAAGGTGCAACTTGGCGAGATGCAGACAACACCGTACCATCACCACCGAGTACCACCACAAATTTCATAGATGAATCAAAACCCGGAGGAGTTAACCCTTCTATCGGAGTATGACATACAGGACTTCGCGGAGTAGAATAGCCCAAAATTCCACCGATACCAGTTGCGAGACAGACATCCCAACCTTTCTCGGTGAATTTTTCTGTTAATTCGACAGCAATGTCATTTGCTATCGGCTTTTCGTCATTGTATATAATGCCTACTTTCGGCACGTTCAAATATCCAAATTTAAGGAAACATTTTTTATGTAATTCATAAGAAATGTGAGAAGCTGGAAACTTCCACATTCAATGTGGAAGAGGAAAGCGACAAGGTACTTTTAAGTACCAATACGCATTTCCAGTGGGTTGTTAGCCCGCACAAATGGTAAAGTTAGCCTCGACAGTGTTTAGAGACGGTGACTATCCGAGCAGCACTGGCTTAACCCATAGACCTGTTTAACCACTCGGTTATAGAGCAGGAAACTGGCTACGCATTTCCTGGTATGAACTTTAACTCTTACTCTAAACGTAGTATCCCCGAGGGAGTACTGAGTCTGGTCAACTAGAGCGTCCCAGAACAAGTCTGGAAGCTCCCGGCTTATAGCCGGGGGTTGTTGACAGTTACACATTATCTGAGCCACTCCGCGCTACGCCACTTTGACACCGGGCACAGCCCGTGTCAAGTGGCTCATAAATAGACGCGGGTTCTGGCTAGAAGTTGGGCATAGCTTGTCGCTCGGTTCTATTTGCATAGAACAGCTATCTGGCTACACTTTTCTAGCTTTTGGGAGAACTGCTCTACCGACAATCAGGATTCGGACTTTCAGACTCGCTTACTCGTTTCGCAGTTTAATTCAACACTTCTATGCCTCCTGCGTAGAACGGCTCCGTCCTTGGGATAACCCTACATAAAAACTTTCCTGATACTTAGTCCAAAAAAATATCCCAGTACTTTCAACCGTGGATTATGGACAAAAAATTTGGCTTAAAAGCCATAATTTAATAATATCATTTCACAGCAATTAAAATTGCTCGTGTCAAATTTCCCGCGTGCTTTTAGGTGTATCTAGTACATAGTTTGTTTGGGAAGGGAGTAGGGAGTAGGGAGTGGGGAGTGGGGAGAAGGGGGATAGGGAAACAAGGAGAAATTAACTCTTAACTCTTAACTCCTAACTCTTAACTCCTAACTCCTAACTACTCCCTACTCCCTACTCCCCATTCCCATTTAAGAAGATTGTTTAAAAGGAGTTCTTTTCTCTTTCTTTTTCTTACTTTTACTTTGCTGGTAATCTAGTTCTCTAAGTTTTTTGGTAATTCTGTTGAAATATTCTTGCAAATAAGATTCTAAGGTAGTAATTTCGCTTTTATCTATGTCAAAGGCTTTATATGTCTCGTCCATTGAAGCATCTAATGGCTTACCGCTTGCCAAAACTTCTGTAAATGAAAGTCGATCGGATACGTTCCATCCCCATTGAAAGAAACGTAGCATATTACGAATGGTGCGAAGTAAGTTTAATGGCATCCGGGTTATTCTTGCTTGCTTACCGGATAAACGTTCGCATAAATTAATAATTTCTTGGGCACTCCAAGCGCGAGTTCCCACCACGGGGAAGGTTTTATTCTGGGTTTCTTCTCTTTTGAGCGCTTTGATAGCAAATTTAGCAATATCTTGAGTATCCATATAAGCAATTGGGGAAGAATCTCCCGTTACCCATACTGGCTGTGCTTCTAAAATCGGAATACCGTATTGTCCGATTAAGCCCTGCATGAAGCCAGCTAATTGCAAAACGGTGTAGTTTAAGCCAGATTCCGCCAAAAATAATTCGGTACACCGCTTGATTTCCATCAAGGGCACTTCTGGATAATCTTGATTATTTAATATGGAGAAAAAGATAAAACGTTTAATATTAGCCGCAACCGCTGCTTGAATTAATGCTACTTTCCCATCCCAATCTACTTGTCTAATACTCAGTGAATCTGTGGGACGAGATGTGGACGCATCTATTACAGCATCTACACCATCTACTGCGGCTGCGAGGGTTTCCGGATAGCATAAATCTCCCCTTACTAATTCTGCACCCCACTCTTTAAGAAATGATGCTTTCTTAGAACTTCGGGCAAGACAGCGCACCTCATAACCTTCATCGATCGCGTGACGAGCAACCTGTCTTCCCAAGGTACCAGTAGCACCTACTATCAATATTTTCATCAGGTTTGATTAAAAAATGTTAACTTTTATTAAAACAATTTTATCAGAATTGTTTTTTTAAGCAAAAGTACAGCAAAATTTGTTACTTAAGGCAGTTTTGGATGGCAGAGACTGCCAAAAACAGTCTCTAACCAATTTTTGAAGCGTTTTTCCAGAATTAAAAAATAATTTTATTCTGGTTCTGCACCTTGAATCTTGAGTAACAAAGTACCTACAGCCCAACCAACGAAGATTAAGCCGAAGGATAGTATAGCTGCGTTGAACATTTCGCCGCCCATTTTGAGTTCTCCTTAATGAATTGTTTAATTAAGTTAAGTTTACCAGAGGGATTGGGGATTGGGGATTGGGGATTGGGACAAGCTGACAGAAGAAAATTTGAATTCCTAACTCCGCGAGCAACTAACAATTAACAATTAACACTTAAATATTATGTATCAAGAGGATTTGTTAACTGGGGATGGGGCATAGGGCATAGGGCATTGGGCATTGAGGCAAGGGGAATTAATTACAGCACTTTGCAGTTAAATGAGGTACATTCTTTTACTCCCTACTCCCTACTCCCTACTCCCTTATCACGATAGGTTTTGTACCTCATTAAGATGAAATCTGCTGTATTTACAAACTTATGACTCTTAACAACTAACAACTAACAACTAACAATTAACACCCAAGCATTATGTATCAATTAGTTAATAATAAGCCCGTTTCAAGTTTAAACAATCGTCCGCGTTTGGCAGTCACTTTGGGGGACCCGGCGGGGATTGGAACTGAAGTTGTTTTAAAGGCTTTGGTCGATTCGGCGATTGGTCAAGATTGCGATTTAACTGTAGTTGGAAACCGAGATTTAGTATTAAAAAATTATACTAGCTTACGGGCTAATGAAAATATAGATTTGGCTAATCCTGCCGAGTTGTCGATTTTAGATGTAAATTTGGACGACAATATTAAGGATGAAGTTACTCTTGGAGTTGAAAATTCGGCGAGTGGTGCGGCAAGTTTTGCTTATATGGAAGCTGCTATTGCTGCTACGCTGTATGGTAATTTTGATGGTATAGTTACTGGACCAATTGCTAAATCTGCTTGGAAGGCTGCGGGTTATGTTTATCCGGGGCAAACGGAACTTTTAGCCGAGAAAGCTGGTATTGATAAATTCGGAATGCTGTTTGTAGCTCGATCGCCGCATACTAATTGGACTCTGCGAACTCTGCTTGCAACCACACATATACCATTGTGTCAAGTTTCACAAGCGCTGACACCGGAATTAATGACTCGTAAATTGGATTTACTGGTGGAATGTTTGGAAAAAGATTTTGGAATTAGGAATGGGAAAATCGCGATTGCCGGATTGAATCCCCATAGTGGAGAAAAGGGGCAGTTAGGGAGTGAAGAAGCGGATTGGTTGATTAATTGGCTGGAAGAAGAAAAGAAAAAGCGTCCAAATTTAACTTTAGAAGGATTGATTCCCCCAGATACAATGTGGGTGAAACCGGGACAAGCTTGGTATGGTAGTTCTAATGTTGTAGTGGCAGATGGTTATTTAGCGCTTTATCACGATCAAGGTTTGATTCCCGTAAAGTTAATGGCTTTCGATAGAGCGGTTAATACTACCATTGGCTTACCTTTTATTAGAACATCTCCCGACCACGGAACCGCTTTTGATATTGCTGGTAAGGGAATTGCCGACGCTACGAGCATGAAAGCTGCGATTCAATTAGCGAGTGAGTTGGTGTCTGTGAGGTTGGGGAGTAGGGAGTAGGGAGTAGTGAGTAGGGAGTAGGGAGAGAGGGGGTAGAGGGGGAAGAGGGGGAAGAGGGGGAAGAGGGGGAAGAAATTACCAATGCCCAATGCCCTATGCCCCATGCCCAATCCCCAATTCCTAACTCCTAACTCCTAACTCCTAACTTATTATTCCGCTCCTTCAATCGGTGCGAAACCTTGACGCTGTATGTTTTCTGTGATAGTACGGGGTTCTAAAAATTGTAGGAGATAATCGGGACCTCCTGCTTTTGAACCTACTCCGGAAAGTTTGAAGCCGCCGAAGGGTTGACGGGAAACTATCGCGCCGGTGATGGTGCGATTTATATACAAGTTTCCTACTTCAAATTCTTCTTGGGCTTGTTGGATATGGGAGGGTGTGCGGGAATAAAGTCCCCCGGTTAAGGCGTAGTTGGTATTGTTGGCTACTTTTAAGGCTTCTTGGAAATTTTTAACTTTAATTACTGCAACTACAGGGCCAAAAATTTCTTCTTGGGCTATTATCCCATCTGCTGGTACGTTACTGAAAATAGTTGGGCCAACAAAATATCCGTTTTCTGGTGCAGACATTTCTAAGGCAACTTCGGCTTCTGCTTTACCTTTTTGGATATATTCGCGGATTCTAGATTGGGATTTTTCGTCAATTACAGGCCCTACTTGAGTGCTTGGTAATTCTGCTTCTCCAATATTAAGGGATTTTGTTGCTTCTACGAAACGATTGATAAAGGTATCGTATACTGTTTCTACAACTATTACCCTGGAGCAAGCAGAACATTTTTGTCCGCTGTAACCGAATGCCGATTTAACTGCACCGACAACAGCTTGGTCTAAATCCGCACTTTCATCGATTATTAATCCGTTTTTACCACCCATTTCGGCAATCACTCTTTTCATATGCTTTTGACCGGGTTTTAATATGGCGGCATCTGCGTAAATTTTACAGCCTACTTCTTGGGAACCGGTAAAAGCAATTACGTGAGTTTCGATGTGATTTACTAAATAAGAGCCGACAACGGAACCCTTACCGGGAACGTATTGAAACACACCTTTGGGTATTCCTGCTTCTACTAAAACTTCTTTGATTTTCGCTGCAATTACCGCTGAAGTTTCTGCTGGTTTGAGTAAAGTACAGTTGCCAGTTACAAGGGCTGCAACCGTCATACCTGTTGCGATCGC
>JBCCLY010000286.1:0-5772 GCA_039026655.1 Cyanobacteria bacterium P01_C01_bin.38
CCCTATTCCCTCTCTTGAAAAGTTGCTCTTGGGGGAGACCCCCAAGACCGCACTTTCCGCTATTCCCTGTTCCCTTTTTTTACTATTTTTCTAGCATCCTAAGAACGGATGAGCCATATTCTTTTAATAGGTAGATATCTTATATTAAATAATATAGCAAGCTATGAAATGATGCAAACTAGATTTAAAACTATTTTTTGATCTATTTTTAGGAGAGAAGAATAAATTGCAACTTCTCCCCTATGCACATGCGAACCTGTAAATAGGCTTAGTAAGCGCCAGTTTTCTGTAAAACAACTCGTACAGTTTGAAGTAAAATTCTCATATCTAAAAGTATAGACCAGTTTTCGATATAGCTAATATCTAATTTGACTGCATCTTCAAATTTTTCGATATCCGAACGACCTGAAACTTGCCACAAACCTGTAATGCCTGGTAAAACTTCTTGTCGAATAAAATGCGGTGTTTGAAATTTTTCAACATCCCTTACAGGAAGAGGGCGAGGGCCAACTAAACTCATGTCACCTAATAAAACATTAAATAATTGCGGTAATTCATCTAAACTGTAAAGGCGTAGGAATTTACCAATTTTTGTGATACGAGGGTCATCTTTCATTTTGAACAGAACCCCGTCTTTTATTTCGTTTTTAGCTTCCAAGTTTGCCTGTAATTTCTCCGCATTCGTTACCATAGTGCGGAATTTCCAAATTTTAAATTTTTTGCAGTGTAAACCAATTCGCTCTTGCCTAAAAAATATTGGTCCGGGAGAATCTAGTTTAATAAGTAAGGCAATTAACAGATATAAAGGCGAAAACAGCATTAATAAAACAATCGCACAACAAAGATCGAAGCACCGTTTAACCCAAAAGTCGCTTCCTGCAATAATTGGCGCTGGAATTGTTAAACAAGGGATATTTCCAATTTTCCAAAGTGTAGATTTAGGATGATAAATACGATCGGTTGTTGGCAATATGCGTAAAGTAATACCAGCAGTCTGGAAATGCCAGCAAATATAAAGACGATTTTTAATTGCGTTCCAAGAGACAAATGCTTCTACAATACCTTGTTGTTTAAGAAATGCAAAAGTTGCTTCTCGATTCTCTCTATCCAAACTAGTTGAATCAGTAACACCTTCAAGAAGATAGCAATTTTCCTTCTGAATCAGCTTGATGTAATCGTCTTTATCCTCTGGATCGGTAATCACAAAAATAGGATATCGAATTGCTCCTTTGTTACGCAATAGTTTAGTTGAAAAATCAAATAACAACCGTCCAGTGCAGGTAAAAGTTACCGATAGTAGCCAAAATATCAGAAAGCTAGACCGGGAAACATAACCATCTGGTTCGTACAGGAAAGCAATTAACAGTAAGAAAATATCTGAAACAGTAACAGCTTTTATTAAAGCAGTATAATTGCGGCGAGAAATACCTGGTGAATATAAACCCTTGGTTGCAATCATACCAATTCCAACTATCAGAATTAGTAGGATAAATGAAGGTTTTTTTGTCCAGGGTGATTCTAGGAAGGTGCCGAAATTGATTGCTAAAGTCCAAGCTAAACTTAAAGCAATTACGTCTAATGAAACAAGGGTTATAACTCGAAGGAATCTGGTTGCGATTCCTTTTTTTAAGTTTGCACCTTTTGCCGATCTTAAGTCAGGTCGAAAATTTACTACTGGTAGAGAACGATAAGCCATAATTTTTATTACACCTGGATAAACACTGTTTGTCCGATTGTTAGAAATTGCTAATTTCAGGGATATCAAATCTTGCTCCATTCACCCGAAACAAGATTTGCATATGCCTAATTGAGAAATATCAAAAGGTTATTTTCAGATTTTAATATTTAATTAAGGTTTGAGAAATAACCATATTGTACCAATATCTTGCAATTCTATATTTTGCTTTAAAAAAAAATAAATACTATTCCATTTTCATAGCTTTAATATCGAATTAACCTCACATCTTGCACCAGTATCAGAAACCCGGTTTATTGTCCGTCAAATAACCTGCGAAATAGTGTTTTCATGAACAGAAACCGGGTTTCTTTGGGCGGCGTTGCGAATGGTGCAAGATATCAGATTAACTCGAAGCGATCGAGTTAATTCGATACAAAAATGCAACCTATCTTAATACGTTGATGATGGTTTACTGCTGTTTTTTAAAAGTTTTGCGAAACGTTCTTTAATAAGGCGGTAGAAAAATAGCGGATTACCTACAACATATCGTTGCCACAATCTTTTCGGTTCGGTAAACATTCGCGATAACCATTCAAGTCCACGATTAGTCATCCAACGGGGACCCCGATATACCGCACCCGTATAAAAGTCTAAGCAAGCACCTAAAGGTAGAAAAACTTTTGCATTAATTCGATCGAAATTATCAATTATCCAACGTTCTTGTAATGGCATTCCAAAGCCAACATATAGCACATCTGGCTTAAATTGATTAATTTCATTAACAACATATTCATTTTCTATACCAGATTTGTGAAAGTAACCATGATGTCCTTTTACTTTCAAATTAGGTGCGATGACTTGCAATTTTTCTATTGCTTTATCAACTACTCCGGGCTTACCTGCAAGCAAATACAGCGAAACATTCTCTCGTTCGCAAGCAGAAGCTAAGTTTTCTATATAGTCGGGACAAGTCATGCGATGCTCGGAGTCTACACCGCAACCGCAGATTTTTGCACCTAACAATACGCCGAATCCATCGCAAAAAACTAAATCGGATCTGTTAATAAAATCTTTGTACCAAGGCATTTCGCAAGCAAAATTCATTGCCCGCACGTTAACGTTTCCTACTACTGTTTTTTTGTCAATACTTGCCGATCTAACAATGAAATTAATTAATTCTTGGACTTTAACTTTATGAAACTTTGTGCCAAGTAGTTCAACTTCATCAAATTGGTGGATGCAGATGTTATTTGTAGCCATTATTTTTTATTAAAACTATCTAGATTTGTAAATTATTTAGAGGAATCCGGTTTGATTTTTGAATAAAATTAAGTCTTTATAGGGTGTGTTACGGCTTTAGCCTAACGCACCGAAATTAAGACTTGATGGTGCGTTGCGCGCAGCAAGCAACACACCCTACGCATTTTTTATTTACCGTAGTAAATTCCTCTTCCGTTAGTACCAATAAAAACTAAACCAAACTCTGTGGGACTAGCTTCCATTACATTTGGATCGTTGCCGATAGGTTTGCTTTTATCGCCTATTCGTTGCCAACTTTTTCCATTGTTTAAGGAACGAAATATACCTTTACCCTGGTTGGCAATTTCTCCATATAGATATAGCGCGTTACTTTTATTTGCGGTTTTAGGCTTACCTAATGCAATTAAATATGCTCTATTAACCCCTATAACTCGATTAAAATTATTTCCTCCATCGGTTGAATGGTAAAGCCCTCGATCGTCCAGACTCAGCCATAATTCACCTTTAACTCCTGAAGTTTTGATGGAATGCCAATCAGCATGAGGTAGCGATTCAGAAACCACTTTAAATGATTTACCACCGTTACTGCTGCGATAAACTTTTCCGTCGGCGTAATAGTAAAATGTGTTGCCATCAACTTTGTCTGCGACTAAAGGTTGTGTCCAATTCCAATTACCTTCAAAGCCCGACGGTAAACCAGAAACCTGAAGCCAAGAAGCACCGCCATCGGTTGTTCGCAGAGGGTGAGTACCGCTAAGGGTAACAATGAATAAATTAGGATTAGTTGCAGACATGGCTACTCGCGTCGCCAATTGATTTTTAGGAAAGCTGGAAAACTTCTGCCAAGTTTTTCCACCGTCGTTAGAAGTTGCGCCGCTATAAGTATTATTATGACGATTCCCTCCCACTCGCACCATTCTTAAAGGAGTGTTTTGGCTATAGGCAATGCTGTAAGTGTCTTGAAAATCATGGGGTTTGCTACTCAGCATTTTCGACGGATAAGCATTTAGTCCTCGGTCATGATAGAATCCCTCAACATCTGCCATACCGCTGATTAATGCTCCGGAGGGTGTTGCAACCAAAGTAAAGGTAACAATTTCTTCATGTCCCCGTTGATAATTTGTCCACACAACCGGATTGCGATTAATATTATCAGTTCGCCATATCCCATACCAATCTGTTAACCAAACCCTACTTTGATGCCAGGGGTCAAATTCTATACTGGCTACTGAAGGTTTTGACTTCATATAGTCAGACCACCACGATACTGTATTATTCGTTTGGCGTTTCTGGCTAGTCCATTTACTTCCACCATCAAAGGAATGGAATATTTCTGTACTTGAGTCGCTATAAGTAGCAACCATGACATCATCCTTATTTTTCGGATTAACGCTAACAGCATTGAAGGCTAGTTTGTTTTGTTGGGGGGTGATATCTTTCCAACTACCTTTGACAAATTTACTAACACCTTGGTCATGAGTTACGTATAGAGTATTCTGATTTCCTATGGCGATACGGTTGACTGCGGCAGGGCTTTGTGCAATCAGATTCCAAGTTTTTCCCGTATCAATCGATTTATATATTCCACTTTTATGAGCTAATGCATAGATAGTCCCTTTTCTGTATCTATCAAAAGTAATAGCGTTTATACCAATATCGTCATCAATTTGAGGAAATGATTTGACTTGAACCCAACTCTTGCCAGCATTGTCTGACTTCCATAGCCCATCCTGACGGGAACCAAAAAATAGATTTTTAGAGTTGAAAGGATTAACCGCTAATCTTTCACCAGTCCATCTTTGGGGTTCATTGCCACCCATTTTCAAATCCAAATTCAGTTTAATCCAAGTTCTGCCCCTATCTAAAGATTTAAGAATTGTTCCTTGAGGCTGCCACCAATCGGCAGTATACTTCCCTACAGCAATGTATACGATATTAGGGTCTTTTGGGTCAAGCGCTAAAGCTTCTCCTCCAAAGAAATTGCTATTAGCTAAAGAAAATTGTTCGTTAAGCGGAATCCAAGAGGAATTCGCAGAATTCCACCGATAAAAACCACCGATATCGGTTTTGATATAAACTAAATTACGCTCCTTGGGATGAAGGTAAATTCCGGTTACATAGCCTCCCCCACCAATCGCCACATTAGCAGTACCCAAAGAAGGGTACTGTTGAGAACGAGCTTTCGCTACAGTAATTCGTTGGGATATGCTGCGAACAGCTAAATTGGAATTAAAGGAAAATTGAACAAAGAATGTAGTTAAAAGAGCGATAAAGACAATTCCAAATATTTTACCCTGACGACGATTAAATAAATTGAAAAAACGCATTTTCTTCGATCGAGAGTTAATAAGTACTACAGCGATTCTGTATATTGGGCTTTAGACTCAAATATCTCTAATACGTTATCAAGTTGAGTTAATTCAATGACAATTTTCAAGGAAGGGGAAACAGAGCAAAGACTAAAACGTTTTTGTAGACTTTGAGCTAATTTGCAGCTAGATATCAGTACCATCAACCCTGCACTATCTATATGTTCTACTTGTTCCAAATCAACTAACAATCTGGAATGAGAGTTTTTTGTTAATGCTGTAGTTAGCTTTTTTTCAAGTAAATAAGCATTTGCGGCTGTAATGGATTTTTGAGGCTTTACCACCGTAAACTTTGGTTTGAGAAGTGTTGTTTGCATATTGAATTAAGTAGGTTGGCGTTGAAAATTGTAATTAGGAATAGGGAGTAGGGAGTAGGGAGTAGGGAGTAGGAAGTAGGAAGTAGGAATAAGGCTTTGATGCCAAAAAACATTCTGTAACATAGTGCTGTTTATTTCTGCCTACCTA
>JBCCLY010000287.1:0-5770 GCA_039026655.1 Cyanobacteria bacterium P01_C01_bin.38
ATTTAAAATACAGCAGATTTCATCTTAATGAGGTACAAAACATATCGTTATAAGGGAACAGGGAATAGGGAATAGGGAACAGAAGAATGTACCTCATTTAACTGCAAAGTGCTGTATATCTTGCACCAGTATCTCTATTCCCGGTTTCTTGTCTATTAGATAACGAGATAATAGTATTTTCACTTTGGAGAAACCGGGTTTCTTTTGGCTTGTTGCGAATGGTGCAAGATATCAATTGAAAAAACCGCAGAGAGCGCGGAGGAAAGAAATAAACAAGATAGTTATTTGTAGTGCGTTAACGGAGTGTGTCTGAAAGACATGCATCTTGCTCGCTTGAGACACGTAGCGAGCAAGATGCTCGCACTACCACCAGTTTTTATTTGGAATCACTTATAAATATATACTCCTAACTCCTAACTCCTAACTCCTAACTCCTCACTCCCAACTCCTAACTCCTAACTCTTTCTTTCCCACCAATCCCGTAAATGAGCGATGGCTTCTTCTTTTGTTTTAGCTTCGACTTCAATCCAAGGTGCTTGGCGGTAACATGAGGGCATATCGGTAATTAAGTCACTATGCTTTCTATCGTTGAAAGCATCTTTTCCATTAGAAATATGAACTAATTGCCAATCTGGATTATCCCAAGTTTCTTTGGCAGCATAAAACATTTCTGCAACGCTTTCATCGTCGTAACTATCAAGTTTTTCGTGACAAATATGGTGATGGGCATCAAATACCAAAGGAATTCGGGCATTTTGACAAACTTCTAAAAGCTCGCTGCTGCTATAAGCATTTTCATCATTTTCCAAGGTAAGACGGCTTTTAATATTTTCCGGTAGCTGCGAAATTACCTCTACTAATTCCTTGCCGCGCCCAGATTTACCGCCGTGAATATTCATCAAAGCCCAAGTTGAGCGAGGTAAACCCAACATATCCATAATTCGGGCATGGGTTTGTAAAATATTGATGCTATTTTGTACAACTTGCGGCTTTTCGGAGCTTAATACTACAAATTGATCTGGATGTAGTACCATTCTGATACCCAATTTCGCTGCTCTTTCCCCAATTTTGGCTAAATCCGCGCTCATTTCCTCTAATAAATCATTTCCGACTCCATCTTCTATATCGCATAGAGGAAACAAATTAGAAGTCATCCGATAAAGTTTGATGGAATGCTTTTCACAAAAAGTTAATGCAGAATTCAGCCGTTGTAAATTATCTGTATAAATTGACTTGAGAGCCGTTTTACGTTCCTTTTCGTCAAACTGTAAATAACGAGTGCGCGTTATTGTCCGAAAACGCACTTCCTTAGAAACAGTAATGCAAACCAGCCCTAACTCCGGCAAAGTCGCTTCATGCTTCGATTGCGCTGATGTTGATTCAAGCTGGATTGCAGTCATTTTAAAGTAAGAATTAGTTACAATTAGTTACATATCTTTATTAGTTCTATTGAACTATTTTAAATCTTCAATCGAAAGTATCGTCAGACATAACCCTTCTAATTCTAAAGACAGTTAATCAGTTATCAGTTAAGCTGCTACGCATTTAATTTGTATAACTCTAGCGAGCAAGATGCTCGCACTACAAACGGTTCAATTTTTCACATTATTCAATTTAGCTGCACATCAGCTTACCAGTGAGAAATTAGGAATTGTATTTTCTTGCTGTGGTACACGTTTTCTTTTCGATTTAATTTTCAATCCCTAATAGGGATTTAATTTGATTACAACCCAAGAAACAGATGCTAAAATTGCTGCTATTGATGTTTCAATCCCTAATAGGGATTTAATTTGATTACAACTACCTTTTTCTTTGCTCGCCAGAAAGTTCTTTGTTGTTTCAATCCCTAATAGGGATTTAATTTGATTACAACCGAATAAAGTATATTCAAGATAAGGATGTCAATTATCTTGTTTCAATCCCTAATAGGGATTTAATTTGATTACAACCACGCAAGGAGTCTTTACCATTACTTCCTAAGCCGGTTTCAATCCCTAATAGGGATTTAATTTGATTACAACCTCCCCCTTTTCCCTACAAGGTCTACCGCACCCCTGTTTCAATCCCTAATAGGGATTTAATTTGATTACAACGCACCATAAATTTAGATTTAATAGTATACCTTTCACGTGAAGTTTCAATCCCTAATAGGGATTTAATTTGATTACAACCAAAATCGAGAAGATGCTTTAACTCAGCGGATTTCGTTTCAATCCCTAATAGGGATTTAATTTGATTACAACGTATAACTCCAAACTCTTCCCCCATTTAAATGCAAGTTTCAATCCCTAATAGGGATTTAATTTGATTACAACATCCGGTGTTGTTTGCATGAATTCATCGTAGAAAGTTTCAATCCCTAATAGGGATTTAATTTGATTACAACCTTACTTACTTGTAGAGGATTTGATAGTTGCGGTAACTTGCAGTTTCAATCCCTAATAGGGATTTAATTTGATTACAACTGCGGGCATTAAGAAGCCTTTAAATATAAGGTTTTCAAGGTTCGGTTGCGCGGATGGACTAATAATAGCATGGAAAAATCTAATTTAGAAGGGGGTAAATGGCTCAAACCCTGTCTGTGTAAGGTGCGCGGATGGTTGATAGTGCTTCGTAGCTTCAAAGGCTTGTCTATTATAGGATTCAGCCATTTTATTTATAACCTATTTTTCAACACCTACCCATCCGCGCAATTTAGCAAAAAAATACTATCATCGCGAGCTATAGCAAATTTTACTCAAATACAGTCTTATGGGATGGGCATCCCTGCCCGTCCTATTTTCAGCAATACGTTCTACTTTACCAAAAGGCACATCAAAAATAAATTTTAAGTTTTGTAAATCATTTTGTCAAAATTGGCACAAAACCACTTGGAAGACTGGCTTAAAATTAATCAGCTGAATTTTTGCAAATGTATTAAAGACCATCTGTCAACTAACGGAAATATTTATTAATATATAGTCACGAAGTTAAGAATTGTAAACGGTATGGGGGCATTCATACTTACTGCAAGTATTTTTTCTAACCAAATAGGACATTATGAATAAGCAAAAATCGCCAGAAGCGAAATCATTTATCGGAAATCTCAAAAATGGGGTTTGGTTATTTGGGGTATCATCTTGGCTATTTGGTATCACCGATAGAAGCATTGCATCGTTGTCAGATGGTTATTTATCAGCATTAGATTTAATTCAACTATTTACCGCAGCGACATTTTTTGTGGCATGGCTATTTCTCAAGCCATCATCGACTAAAGCTTGAAAATTAGTGTATCGGGGTAGCGTATTTATTAGCAATTGATGGAATTGAAACGCAGCAACTTGGGAACGCATTTAAATCAGAATATCAGCAATAAAAATCGAGGTAATTCTCCCAAAAGCGCAGAATTACCTCGATTTTGTATATATAAGTAGTAGGGTGGTTTCCGAAATCGCCGACACCCTCGAAGGGTGAGGGCTTCAGATATTAAAAAAAACGCCTTGTCTTTATTGTTAATTAATTCGGTATTCTTGTAGTGCGAGCATCTTGCTCGCTATTGAGCATCTTGCTCGCTATTGAGCATTTTGCTCGCTATTAATATTTATTTCTCAACAAAAAATCATGACTTCAGGTATTTCAGAAGATTTAGTATTAGTTGCTGGTGCTACTGGTGGAGTAGGGCAATTAACGGTAGCAAAGTTACTTGATAAAAATTTGAAAGTTCGAGTTTTGACGCGCAATGCATCAAAAGCGGAAAAAATGTTTGATAGTAAAGTCGAAATTGCTGTTGGTGATATCCGCGACATTGAAACAATAAGAGCAGCAGTGGCAAATGTTACTCATATTATTTGCTGTAGCGGTACTACTGCTTTCCCTTCCGAAAGGTGGCAATTTGATAATAATCCTAATTTCTTTGATTATTTCGGATTATTTTTTAATCCCGAAGAAGCAAAAGCCAAAGCTAAAAATAGTCCGATGAAAGTTGATGCTCAAGGTGTGAGTAATTTAGTAGAAGTTGCGCCAAAAGATTTAAAGCAGTTCGTTTTTGTATCTTCCTGTGGAGTTGAACGTAAAAGCGATTTCCCTTACAGTATTTTAAATAGTTTTGGCATTCTTGACGCAAAACAGCAAGCAGAAAATACAATTAAAAATTCTAATTTACCTTATACAATAGTTCGTCCCGGACGTTTAATTGATGGTCCTTATACATCTTACGATTTAAATACTTTATTAAGAGCAAAAACAGACGGTAAACTAGATGTAGTAATAGGAACTGGCGATAAACTTACGGGAGACACCAGCAGAATTGATGTTGCAAACGCTTTAGTTGAATGTTTAAATAATTCAAATTGCTATAACAAAGCTTTTGAAATTGTTAATAAGGGAAATAGACCATCTGTTGTTGATTGGAATAGTTTGTTTGAGAAGATTTAATCGGTAGGGTGTGTTGTCGCTGCCGTCAACGCACCATTGTTTATAATAATTTTTGCTCTTAGAAGAAGAATTTAACTTACATCTTGCACCATTCGCAACAAGCCAAAAGAAACCCGGTTTCTGTTCGTGAAAACATTATTAACTCGTTATTTTACCGACAAGAAACCGGGTTTCTGACACTGGTGCAAGATGTAAGATTTAAATCAATAATCGGTTTTTGTTGACAACAATCGTGTTGGGTTACGACACTATTAAGAGATTTTCGTAACAAGCCTAATTTTTTCTTTGTGTCTAACCCAACCTACGGTTTAATGGGACTAAAGTCCTTACTACGAACCGATAAAAAAACGAGGTAATTCTAGAACATACTAGAACTACCTCATTGAATATCATCAGTTAGAAACTATTAATTAATTCCTAACTCCTAACTACTAACTCCTAACTCATAACTTAATTAAGCAAACGCTGCTGTTTTCACATCGTTGCTTGCTAATAAGTCTTGCAATTCTTCAGCGTCTACGGTTTCTTTATCAATTAACATATCTGCTAATTTGTCAAGAATTTGACGGTTTTCTTGTAATACTGTTTTTGCACGGTTGTAAGCAACGTCTACTAAATCGCGTACTTCCATATCAATGGTAGCTGCGGTTTCTTCGGAGAAGTCGCGTTCTGACATGATGTCACGACCGAGGAACATATTACCTTGCTGACGACCGAGTGCAACTGGCCCAAGGTTATCGCTCATACCAAAGCGAGTTACCATTTGACGAGCTACGTTGGCTACTTGCTGTAAGTCGTTGGAAGCACCAGTGGTAACTTCTTCTTGACCGTAAATTAATTCTTCAGCAATCCGTCCGCCCAAAGCTACAGCCATTTGGTTTTCCAAATAAGCACGGCTGTACAAACCACTGTCCATGCGGTCTTCGCTAGGAGTAAACCAGGTCAAACCACCGGCACGTCCGCGAGGAATTATGCTGATTTTTTGTACTGGATCGTAATCTGGCATCAAAGCACCAACTAAAGCGTGACCGGCTTCGTGGTATGCTACTAATTCTTTGCGCTTTTCGCTCATTACCCGATCTTTCTTCTCGGGACCAGCTAATACGCGGTCGATCGCATCGTTGATTTCGTCCATCGAAATCTCTGTCAAGTTGCGACGTGCTGCTAAAATAGCGGCTTCGTTAAGCAGGTTGGATAAATCCGCACCAGTGAAACCAGGAGTACGACGAGCAATTCTATCTAAATCAACGTCTTTTCCTAAAGTCTTGCCGCGAGCGTGAACCTTAAGAATTTCCACTCTGCCAGCGTAGTCAGGACGGTCAACTACTACTTGACGGTCAAAACGTCCGGGACGTAA
>JBCCLY010000288.1:0-5754 GCA_039026655.1 Cyanobacteria bacterium P01_C01_bin.38
CCCCTTTTTTTTGCGCGGTGGTGTCTGTGTGTTTTGGTTCTGTTTTTGTTTGCTCCCTGGGGCGC
Source organism: Cyanobacteria bacterium P01_C01_bin.38 (assembly GCA_039026655.1). Lineage (GTDB taxonomy): Bacteria > Cyanobacteriota > Cyanobacteriia > Cyanobacteriales > Nostocaceae > Rivularia. The sequence goes on from JBCCLY010000288.1 coordinate 66, forward strand.
CCCGTTTCTTTTGCTGGGGGGGTGCGTCACGGCGTGGGGTTTGGGGGGGGTGTGGGGGCCGTGGGGGTAGATTCTAAAATCCAAAATCCAAAACAAAAGCATCCGTTATCAAAAGCATCCGTTGCCAAAGCATCCGCTGTCAAAAACCGAAATCATCAGAATGTTTTAATTCCTTTTGTGAAAGAAATTGTGCCGGTGGTTGATTTGGAGGCTGGTAGAATTGAGATTACGCCGCCGGTTGGTTTGTTGGAGATTAATTAATTTTTTTGATGCTGATAATTATGATAATTTAGAAACCCGGTTTTTGAGAAAAATCGGGTTTCTTAGCATCTCAAATTATAAGAACAAGATAACTGGACAAGCAATTCTATTTTCTATGCTTTCTATTTAAATCTTTTATTTATCTGTAAATAACTAGTATAAATAAAAATTTAATCTTCTATCTATGGAGGTATAGTGATTCCAATTAATTTCCGTAGTGCGAGCATCTTGCTCGCTGACAGCTAGCGAGCAAGATGCATTTCCTTACGAAAACACTGCGTTAACGCACTACTAAATTATATTCTTACAAAATCGGGATGCTCCCTTTAAAATAAGGTTTTTAAATAATAGGCACAATTATTATATAACTATTAAAAAAATAAATAGCAAATCGAAAAATATATTTATTTAGATATAGCTCATTTAATAAAATCTACGTTTAGATAAATGTAGAAAGTTCATAATTTATGTATTTAGGAGTTTGTTATGACTGTTTCCTCTTCTCCTCAAACAAAGCCATTACAGAACGAAGAATTACGTAAAATAAATGCCTATTGGAGTGCGGCAAATTACCTTTCGGTTGGACAAATATATTTATTAGATAATCCTTTACTTAAAGAGCCGCTGAAGTTAGAACACGTTAAACCCAGACTTTTAGGGCATTGGGGTACTACTCCTGGTTTAAATTTTATTTACGTTCATCTCAATCGAGTAATTAAGCGAGACGATCTAAATGTAATTTATATTGCTGGTCCCGGACATGGTGGCCCCGGTTTGGTGGCTAATACCTATCTTGAAGGAACTTACAGCGAATATTATCCGAATATTTCTCAAGATGCTTTAGGAATGCAAAAGCTGTTCAAACAGTTTTCTTTCCCCGGTGGAATTCCTAGTCATGTGGCACCGGAAACTCCGGGGAGCATTCATGAAGGTGGTGAACTCGGTTATTCTGTTTCTCATGCTTTTGGTGCGGCTTTTGATAATCCCGATTTGATTGTTGCTTGTGTTGTTGGTGATGGTGAAGCGGAAACGGGTTCTCTAGCAACAAGCTGGCATTCTAATAAGTTTTTGAATCCAGTACGAGATGGTGCGGTATTGCCGGTTTTGCATTTAAATGGTTACAAAATTGCTAACCCTACGCTTTTGGCAAGAATGAGCCATGAAGAATTACAAAAGCTGTTTGAGGGTTACGGCTACAAACCTTATTTTGTCGAAGGTTCCGATCCAGAAGCCATGCATCAATTGATGGCGGCAACTATGGATACTGCGATTCATGAAATCCGAGATATTCAGCAAGATGCGCGTCAAAATGGCTTCAAACAGCGTCCCCAATGGCCAATGATTATTTTAAGGAGTCCTAAAGGTTGGACGGGACCTAAAGAAGTTGATGGGAAAAAGACCGAAGATTATTGGCGATCGCACCAAGTACCGTTATCAAGTATGGCTTCAGAACCAGCCCATGTAAAAATGCTGGAAGACTGGATGAAGAGTTACAAGCCAGAACAATTATTTGATGAAAACGGTAAATTAATTGATGAATTAGCCGAACTCGCACCATCAGGAAATCGACGTATGGGTGATAATCCCCACGCTAACGGCGGTGTTTTGCTACGAGATTTGAAAATGCCCGATTTTCGCGACTACGGCATTAAGGTAGAAGCGGGACAAACTATCGACGAAGCAACTCGCGTCATGGGTAAATTGCTGCGAGATGTAATGAAACTTAACTTAGATACTCAAAACTTCCGTTTATTTGGGCCAGACGAAACCGCATCAAACCGACTTGCTGACGTATTAGACGTTACGCCTCGAACTTGGGTTGCAGAAACCCTAGAATACGACGACAACTTAGCAGCAGACGGTCGCGTGATGGAAATTCTCAGCGAAAATACTTGTCAGGGATGGTTAGAAGGATACTTATTAACAGGTCGTCACGGATTATTTTCCTGTTATGAAGCATTTATCCATATTATCGATTCCATGTTCAACCAGCACGCCAAATGGTTGAAAACTACCCGCGAGATTCCTTGGCGCAGACCAGTTGCTTCGCTAACATATTTATTAACATCTCATGTATGGCGACAAGACCACAACGGCTTTAGCCATCAAGATCCCGGCTTCATCGACCACGTTGTGAATAAAAAAGCCGAAGTAGTCAGAGTATATTTACCACCTGATGCCAATTGTCTGCTATCTGTGACAGACCATTGCTTAAGAAGTCGTCATTACGTTAACGTGATTGTAGCGGGCAAACAACCCTCATTGCAGTATCTGAATATGGAGCAAGCAATCAAACACTGCACCACGGGGATCGGTATTTGGGGCTGGGCTTCCAACGACCAGGGAAGCGAACCAGATGTAGTCATGGCTTGTGCTGGAGACGTTCCCACCCTAGAAACTTTAGCAGCAGTAGATATATTACGAGATAACTTTCCAGAATTGAAAATCAGAGTAGTAAACGTAGTAGACTTAATGACGCTGCAACCAGAAAACGAACATCCCCACGGTTTAAGCGACAAAGACTTTGACAGCATTTTCACCACCGACAAACCGATCATCTTTGCCTTCCACGGGTATCCTTGGCTAATTCACCGTTTAACATATCGTCGCACAAATCACAAAAACCTCCACGTCCGAGGTTACAAAGAAGAAGGAACCACAACCACACCATTTGATATGGTGGTTATGAACGAATTAGACCGCTTTAACTTAGCAGATGATGTCATTGACAGAGTTCCACATTTAAGATATAAAGCCGCTCACGTCAAACAAATGCTGCATGAAAAATTAATCGAACACAAACAATACGTCCACAAACACGGCGAAGATATGCCAGAAGTTCGCAATTGGAAGTGGGAATATTGAATTGGGTAATGGGTAGTGGGTAGTGGGTAATGGGTAATGGGTAGTGGGTAATGGGTAATGGGTAGTGGGTAATAAATTAATTTTCCCTTGTTTCCTTCTCTTTGAGTATCCAATCCCCAACTACCAACTACCAACTACCAATCCCCAACTACCAACTACCAACTACCAATCCCCAACTACCAACTACCAACTACCAACTACCAACTACCAACTACCAATCCCCAACTACCAACTACCAACTACCAACTACCAACTACCAATCCCCAACTACCAACTACCAACTACCAACTACCAATCCCCAATTATTAATTAAGCAAGTGTAAAGTGAAGGATGTTATAAAGCTATAGAGGTAATAGAGATAATTGTAAATTTAATCTTACCAACATCACCATAATGACTACATCCAAGGAAAAGTATAATCGGTTAGAGTCGCAAGATGTTTCGGTTCCTGCTACAGCTAAGGTTAGGGTAGAAGACGATCGAACTGGTATGAGTGAGGAAACCCTCAAGCGTGCTATTGCTGATAGTTTGTATTATGTTCAAGGTAAAGGCGAGTATTTTGCTACTCCGCACGATTACTATATGGCTGTTGCTCATAGCGTTCGCGATCGCATTCTTCAACGACGCATCAAAACAGCCGAAACTCACTCTGAGAAAGGTGTTAAAACGGTTTACTATCTTTCGGCTGAGTTTTTGATGGGGCGCTATACGGGTAATAGTTTAATTAATCTCGGGCTTTACGAAAAGATCAAAACTGTTCTTAAAGAATCTGGATTAGACTTAGAAGACTTATTAGAGCAAGAAAGCGAACCTGGATTGGGTAACGGTGGTTTAGGAAGACTTGCTGCTTGCTATCTCGATTCTCTAGCAACTTTGGAAATTCCTGCTGTTGGTTATGGGATTCGCTATGAATTCGGAATTTTTGAACAAGTTATCCGTAACGGTTGGCAAGTAGAAAACCCCGATAAATGGTTGCTGTTTGGCAATGCTTGGGAACTTCCTCTTCCCGAATACCGCGTTGAAGTAAAATTTGGCGGTCATACTGAAGTATATAACGATAGAAGCGGACGTTTTCAAGTACGTTGGGTACCGCAACAAAAAGTATCTGGCGTTCCTTACGATACTCCGGTACCGGGCTATGGTGTGGATACGGTAAATATTCTCCGGTTGTGGAAAGCTGAAGCAGCCGACGAATTCGATTTACAGGCGTTTAATGCTGGTGACTACATCGGCGCTGTAGGCTCTCAAATGTTCTCAGAGAATATTTCTAAAGTTCTCTACCCTAACGACGATACAATGCAGGGTAAAGAATTGCGCTTGCAGCAACAATATTTCTTTGTTTCTTGTTCTTTGCAAGATATTCTTCGCCGCCACCAGAGAGTTTTCAATACTTTAGATAACCTGAGTGAAAAAGCTGCAATTCAGCTTAACGATACCCATCCTTCAGTAGGTATAGCTGAATTGATGCGTTTGCTGGTTGACGAACATCAAATGCCTTGGGATAAAGCTTGGAATATTACTAAAAATAGCTTTGCTTATACCAACCATACCTTGTTACCAGAAGCTTTAGAACGCTGGCCGGTAGAATTGTTCGGTAGATTATTACCCAGACATCTAGAAATTATTTACGAAATCAACTTCCGCTTTTTGGGTGAAGTTAGAAGACGTTTTCCCGGCGATTTAGAAAAAATAGAGCGGCTATCTTTGATTGAGGAAGGTGGCGAAAAGAAAGTTCGTATGGCGCATTTAGCCTGTGTAGGTAGCTATAAAATTAATGGTGTAGCGGCGCTGCATACCGAGCTACTTAAAACAGATGTGCTTCGCGACTTCTACGAATTATTCCCAGAGAAGTTTATTAACAAGACAAACGGCGTAACTCCTCGTCGCTGGTTGTTGATGGGTAATCCTCGACTTTCTCGTTTGATTACCGATAAAATCGGTACTGGTTGGATTAAAAATCTGGATGAACTTAAAAAGCTAGAAAAATTTGTAGACGACAAAGAGTTTACAAAAACTTGGCGCGAAATCAAACAAGCTAACAAAGAAGAGTTGGCAAAACTAATTCAAAAATCCAACGGAATTACAGTCGATCCCAACTCCTTGTTTGACGTACAGGTGAAGCGACTGCACGAATACAAGCGTCAGCTACTCAACGCTTTCCACATCATCACCCTTTACAACCGCATCAAGAAAAACCCTCAAGCTGACATCCAGCCACGAACATTTATTTTTGCTGGTAAAGCAGCCCCTGGTTACTTCATCGCTAAACTAATCATCAAATTAATTAACGCCGTTGGTAGCGTAGTTAATAACGATGCTGACGTTGCAGGGCGTTTGAAAGTCGCATTTATTCCCAATTACAACGTATCCTCAAGTCAATTCATCTACGCAGGTGCCGAACTTTCCGAGCAAATTTCTACAGCCGGGAAAGAAGCTTCCGGAACTGGTAACATGAAATTTGCCCTCAACGGTGCCTTGACAATTGGAACCCTTGATGGTGCTAACGTCGAAATTCGCGAAGAAGTCGGCGAAGAAAACTTTTTCTTATGCGGTTTAACCACC
>JBCCLY010000289.1:0-5750 GCA_039026655.1 Cyanobacteria bacterium P01_C01_bin.38
ACTTTACTCCCTACTCCTAATTATTAATTCCTAATTCCTAATTCCTAATTCCTGTACAGACGTAATATATTACGTCTCTACAATTCCTAACTCCTAATTCCTAGCTCCTAACTATTATACAGATTCATTTTGTTCGCGTTCTTCCATTAATAAAATTACTCCCTGAATATCTGATGAAGAATTATTTAAGGGAGTTAAAATAATTTGACATTTAATTGCTTTACCTCGACGGTTTCTGGCGTTTAGCATAATTTCTTGGAATGCTGACTCACCATTCAGAATTACCCGCAAAGGTTGTCTGAGTTGCTCTATGGGTAAACCGATATCCAAACTCATGAAGTGCTGGGAAAAAACTTCATCAGCTCGCAATCCCCACATATCTTCTGCTTTACGGTTCCAAATTAAAATGTGCAATTCCGGACTGACAACTACTACCCCAGAACGTAAACTAGTTAAAATTGATTCTAAAAAACTGTTTACCCGATTGAGTTCGTCGCTGCTTTGACGCATTTCTTCGTTCATCGTCTGCAATTCTTCGTTAGAAGATTGCAGCTCTTCGTTCATTGTTTCTAATTCTTCGTTGGTTGATTGCAATTCTTCATTTGTAGTTTCTAATTCTTCCACTGTTGATTGCAATTCTTCGTTTGTAGTTTCTAATTCTTCGTTAGTAGATTGCAATTCTTCGTAAGCTGTCTCTAATTCCTGATTTGCGCTGACTAAATCTTGTTGTAAATGCTTGAAGCGAGTAACATTGTTAAATACGATTTTAACTCCTAATAATTCGTCAGTATTTTCTTGAGTTAAGGGAATAATTTGTATGTCAAGGTAATAATTAGTTTCGCGCTCCGGATTAAACCATTCTATATCTTTTAAAGAAACTGTATGCCGATTCGCGTGAACTTGATCGATTCGCGAACGCAATTCTACTGGGCGATAGGAAATCTCTAAATCTTGTAGCAAACGACCAATATCTTTAAGATTAATATTAAATATACTGCGGGCTTGCTGGTTGGCTAAAATAATTACACCGTTGATATCTACAACTATTTGAGCAACTGGATCTACTTCAAATGCTGCTTCGTAAATGTGATTGCGATCGATTATTTCAGGAACTTGCTGTTGGTTATCCGAGGAAGCCATTCCCATAACCATTTGTCGAAAGTTACCGTTAGGAAGCTTTTTAAATACTCGCTGCCTTAAGTCTAAAGGTGAAAACAAATTATTGCGACTAAACAACATTTCGGCTTTACCTAAAAATAAAAAACCATCAGTTTTTAATGCAAAGTGAAAGCGATCGAGAATTTTACTTTGAGTTTCGCTATTAAAATACATTAAAGTATTGCGACATACCAATAAGTCAATTTTAGATATAGGTGCATCCTGTACCAAATCGTGGCGACCAAAAATAACCCCGCGACGCAGTTCTTTTTTGATGCTGAAGTGACTGTTTACAGGCTCAAAATATTTTTCTAAAATTTCTGAAGGAATATTCTGGATTTGTTTGGAAGTATAACTTGCGTGACGAGCGTAGTTGAGTGCTTCCATATCCACATCTGTAGCAAACACTTTTACCCACTGCGAATACTTTTCCATGCCCAAAGCTTCTGCTAGCAAAATTGCGATAGTGTAGGTTTCTTCTCCGGAAGCACATCCAGCACTCCATATGCGAATTGGTTGATTACGTGTTTTTTTGCTAACGATTTGAGGAATAATTTCATTAGCAATATACTCCCAAGCTTTTGGTTCTCTAAAAAAAGAAGTAACGTTAATTAAAATCGTATTGAACAATTCAATAAATTCTTTAGGATGAACTTCTAAATAATCTAAATATTCCGAGTAATTTTCTACAGTAATTGCTTGCATTCTTTTGCGAATGCGACGGCTTAAGCTAGCACGTTTGTAGCCGCTAAAATCAAAGCCACGGTTGCTTTTAATGTATTGTAATAAATTTTCTAATTCCGGATTTGGTGATGTATTACTCAATATAATATCCTCCGATCGAAATTTTGGCTGTTTCCTAGTTTTTCACAGGATTAAATATTTGAAAAACTGGGAACGGGCAATAGGGAGCAGGGAACAGATAAAAAAAGACTATAAAAATCCGTTGTTAATTTTTTAATATGTAGGGGAGGCAAATTGGGGTGTGGATTTTCCTCCCCCAATATTGCCGTTGTGTTGTCACGGAGTGCAACGCACCATCTTATAAGGACTTTGATGCCTTCGTAGGGTGTGTTGTCGCGGAGCGCAACGCACCACATTATAAGGACTTTGGTGCGTTATGGCTTCAGTCTAACGCACCCTACAAATACTATTTTTATTCGCGTCTACAAACAACAGTTTACAAAAGAATTTTACAAAAATAATATGAACTTAACTATTTATAATTCTGGTTAATTTGAAGGATTGTCTTTTCTCATAAGCAATGTTTCCCGGATAATATTAGCACGAGCAACAGCATCAGAAGCCTGTTCGTCTAATCGTTCTGCCGCTAAAACCTGATTGCGATCGCGCATTTTTTGTGCCATGCGTTTTGTTAAAGAAGCTTTCTCTTCCAAAGCCCGCAAAGCAAACCACAATGCATCTTCTAAAGCGTCAGACTGCTTTGCTAGCAAGCTTTCTAACGAATAAGCATGACCAATACGACATCTAAAACGCAACAAATTATTGTGTTGTAATTCCCAAAGAGTGCCACCGCAATCGGGACAGGCAAAGGTAGAAGGTTTACCCGCCCTATCGTCGTTATTAAAAGTTTCGCTATCCATATCTACCAAATCAGTTTCAATTTCCATCTCATGAGAAACGGGGTTTTCTGCTTCGGCTTCAATAGGCGTATTAGCTAGTTCTACTAAAACAGAAGGAATCTCCGACAAAGGCAAAATATAATCAATATCATCAACATTCTCAATAGCGCTGCGCGGCATTCCTTTATACACCGCATCTTCGGGGTTTTGGACAATTGCTATCCCACCGCGCATTTTAACGGCTTGCAATCCAGCAGTACCATCATCAAGTACCCCCGTAAGCACTACCCCAACTACTCGCTTTCCGTAAGCCCTTGCGGCAGTACGAAACAAAGGATCGATGGCAGGACGATGATTGTTTTCTGTAGGTCCTCGCACCAAACTGATATATCCGGGTTTAACTAATAAGTGATAGTCTGGCGGAGCAACATAAATACAGCCAGGAGAAATTTTTTGTTTATTTTTAGCATGAGTGACACTTAACTTTCCAGCACGGTTAAGGATATTCGGTAAAACACTCGTAGCGTGACTCGGTACGTGTAAAACTATCATTACAGCAGCATTAAAATCCGACGGCAAATGACTGACTAGGATCGATAGCGCTTCTACTCCACCAGCCGAAGTACCGATAACGATGATGTTTTTGTGTTCGATATCTCCCCCCTAATACAGTGAGCAGTTAGCAGTGAACAGTTATCAGTTACGAGTTGGGGATTGGTAATTGGGGATTGGGGATTGGTAATTGATAATTGGTAACTGGGGATTAGTTTCTCCCCCCTCTACCCCCTCTACCCCATCTCCCCATCTCCCTATCTCCCCTACTCCCTACTCCCTACTCCCCACTCCCTAAAACACCTTTGATTAACTCTAGTAATTCCTCAACTGTATAAGGTTTGGATAAAAATGCTTCTACTTTGATGCCATTTGTTTGTAAAAGTTGATGATTGGCATCAAGTCCACTGATAGCAATAATTTTGACATCGGGATTCATTCGTTGCAAAACTTTAATAATTTTAAACCCGTTTATAGAGGGCATTTCTATATCTATCAAAATTAGACTTACTTCATGTTTGTGTTGAGTGTAATAGGAAAGAGCTTTAAAACCGTCATTAGCAGTAAATATTCTGTAGCTGTAAGATTCTAAAATGTTTTTAACTATTTCTCGAACATATTCTTCATCGTCTATGACTAGAATTAATTCCCCGTTTCCGTCTTCTATGTGTCGATGGGAAGTTTTTTTTAATTCTAAATTATGGTTGATGGCTGGTAAATATACTTGAAATTTACTACCTTTATTCACTTGACTGGAAACCTTAATTAAACCACCGTGGCTTTTGACGATGCCAATGGTTGTAGAAAGTCCTAATCCGGTGCCTTTTCCCGATTGCTTTGTAGTAAAAAACGGTTCAAAAATTCGTTCTAATATCTCTGGCGGTATGCCATATCCTGTATCGGTAATGGTTATCGCTACGTAATTGCCTACTTTTGCTTCGGGATTGATGCCAATATTTTCATCTATATCATCTATAAATATATTTTCGGCTTTTATAGTTAAGCTGCCTCCTTTTGGCATGGCATCGCGAGCATTAATACATAAATTCATCAATAATTGATGTATCTGGGTTGGTTGCGCTTCTACCGTCCAAAGTTGAGGTGATATATCAGTACTAAGTTCGATTGATTTAGGAAATGAACTTTTAATAATCCCGCTAATTTCGTTGATGCAATTCACCCTGCCACAAATTTTCTTGTAAGACACCAACAAAAGCTGATTCAAATTGAGAATTATTTTGATGTAAAAGTTGTTGAATATTCCGATCTTTAGCTTCTTTTTCACTCCATTCATACAAACTTTCTGCGCCTCGATTCCAAAACAATATCTGCTTATCCAAATTGCAAACCATAATTGCATCTGTTGTGATATTGAGTAAAGCAGCTTGTTGTTCAATTTTATTCTGTATCTGCAAATGTTCGCTGATATTGCGAATCATCAAGCGCTTACCTACAAGTTTACCTTGAAAGTCATAAACGCTGGTCATAGTAATTTTGACTTTGCTTGACTTACCTTTTAGTGGCTGTATGCAACATTCCCAATCCTGCAACGGCTGTAGTAAGTTTACTTGAGTACGAAAGCTGCGGCGATGCGAATCGGCAATAAAAACAAATATTTGGTTTACCTATAAGATATTTTCGCGGCAAGCAAAACAATTTCTCTGCCGCACAATTCACTTCTTGAATGATTCCATTTACATCAGTTACTAAATATGCATCCGCCGCTAACTCAAATAAATCTTCATAACGCTGTTGCTGTAACTTCGCATTTTCAGCAACTTATTAGATTGCAAATCTTGAAGAATATTTCCGAATATCACTAGGTTTAATTAAGAATAAAGTAGTGGATTACTGGTTTAATTTTTATACAATCTTCCTAACCTACCGAAGAGGTTAGTTTATTTCAAGTCTTTTGTTGTTAAACTTTTTACTTACTACACTGTGATTTTATCAATAAGTTGCGATTTTACCTTTTATCATGATAAAACTTTATTACTCATAAATAATAAGATATGTGGCGACTTTTAGCTACATATAATGATGTTACGCATCCGTTCAGCTAATAATAATAGATTATGAATGCTATTAATAATATTAATAAATGGAACGGTATATCGAAGGTAAAACCGATTCAAAAATTTCAATAAACCGTTGATATTAAGTTAATGATTAGATTATATAAAAATCTTCCGCAGATTTTTGTTAGCGTAGCGTACCCGGAGGGCATAAAAGTCTCAGTACATTTTCTGTTCCCTGTTCCCTATTCCCTGTTCCCTTTCTCAAAAAACCATTTCAATATTCAAACCGGATTCCTATAGTATTAAATACATTAAAGAGCGGGCAATAGATTCAAGAGGCACAATAAAATCGACATCTCCAGTTTGAATTGCCGAATCTGGCATACTGGAATATTTGCAGGTAGCTTTATCTTGAGCAATAACTATACCACCATTCTTC
>JBCCLY010000290.1:0-5744 GCA_039026655.1 Cyanobacteria bacterium P01_C01_bin.38
AAGAGGGGGAAGAGGGGGGAGAGGGGGAAGAGGGGGGAGAGGGGGAAGAGGGGGAAGAGAGGGAAGAATAAATAATTATCACCAATTCCCAACTACCAACTACCAACTACCAACTACCAACTACCCATGCCCCATGCCCCATCCCCAATTCCCCAATTACCTATATCTACCAAAAATCGCTCCCCGTCGAATTAAATCATCTTTGATTTGTTGGGAGATTCCGGGATTATTGCCGAAGCTGGTATTTTCAACGTTGGCACCTTTAAAGTTGGCTGCGTCAAGAAAGGTATGTCTGAGGTTAGCATTTCTTAAGTCGGCACTAATTAAGCAAGCTGTATCAAGATGAGCGTTACTAAGATTAGCATTTCTAAGATCGGCACGAATTAAATTTGTACCACTCAAGTGGGTTTTTATTAAGTTGGCACCTTTGAGATTGGCATCGGTGAAATTAGCACGAATCAAATTTGCACCATTAAGTTTTGCTTTAATCAGGTTGGCGCTGCTGACATTGGCATTACCAAAGTTGGCTTTAGTTAAATTGGCTGCTTTGATATAAGCTCCACTTAAATCGGTATAGCTCAGGTTTGCATTGCTGAGGTTGGCGTTACTGAGATTTATACTTTTGAGATTAGCTCCTTCAAGATTGGCGTTTGTCAGATTAGCGTTTTCAAGATTGGCGTTTTCGAGATTAATTCCTTCAAGATTGGCATCGCTGAAGTTAGTATTTTGCAGATTCGCACTGTTAAGATCGGTATTAACTAAAAAAGTACGGCTTAAATCCACACCAATAAGAATATCAATTTGTTGATTAACAATCTTCCAAACTAAAAGCCACTTATCATCAAGCTTTGTATGGGAATCAATTATTGTACCGCTAAGATTAACATAAAAAAGATTGGCTCCTTGAAGATTGGCTTTTTCTAAGTTTGCACCACTCAAATCGCAACCGCTAAGGTCTGCACCTGCAAGATTAGCATTTTTCAAGTCGGCATTGGTAAGGTCTTTTCCAAAAGCTCCATTTTCTAGAATATCTCGAACCAAACTAGATTCTTGATTATCTGGGTTATCTTTATTATCTTCACTGCATTCATTCTTCGTCTCATCACCCAAAAAATAAACTTTTTCAATGGGAATCCCTAATACCTCAAGTAATTTCCCTTGTGCAAATAAATCTTGAAATTTTTCCAGAGATGACAGCGAGCCTTTTAACGTAATACTTCCTTCAAGATAGCCAACTATTAACCGTGTATCTCCGGAAATTTTTTGCAGGTGGGTTTCAATTATTCTTAGCCTTACAGGATTAATCTCATGTACGCTACCACTAAGAACTAATATTAATTGCTGACAATCGCCTATTACTTGAAAATTTACTGTATCAGTTTGAATATAATAACTTTCAAAGTTGTTTTGCTTGGGTAATTTACTATCCATCATGCTAATTTTGGATTTTATATTTTAGAATTTATATTTTAGAATTTGTATTTTAGCCTACATATTTATCTTAGAACTTATAAGTATATTTTGGTTCCCCATAGCAGTTAACAGTGAGCAGTGAGCAGTGAGCAGTTATCAGGTTTGAATCATATTTTGAGGTTATATAGCAATACGCACGATGAGTCGTGAGAAAGCTAGGTGCCAGAAACCCGGTTTTTTGGAAAAACCGGGTTTCTAAAATCTCACTTCGGGATTTAGGAATGCTATATCTGTAAGTGGCGATCGCCTTTGGTGGAAAATGAATTTTTAACTGTTAGCTGATTGTCAATAATAAAATTATCATCTGTCAAATCTTACATCTTGCACCAGTATCAGAAACCCGGTTTATTGCCGGTTAAGAAACGAGATAATAATGCTTTTACGAATAGAAACCGGGTTTCTTTTGGCTCAGCAGTTTGTAGGTTGGGTTAGACGCATTATAGGATTTGAATTTCGCGCCATAATTGATATTGCATCGTAACCCAACAAATCAATATTCACCGAACATAATTGATACAGCGGATTTCATCTTAATGAGGTACAGAACATATCGTGATAAGGGAGTAGGGAGTAGGGAGTAGAAGAATGTACCTCATTTAACTGCAAAGTGCTGTATATTGCTTATTTAATCGAGCATTCGGATGTTGGGTTACGACGCAAAGTTAATTTACTCGTTAATAATTAGATATCTTTGTGCGTCTAACCCAACCTACACACTTATTTAATCGAGCATTCGGATGTTGGGTTACGACGCAAAGTTAATTTATTCATCAATAATTAGATATCTTCGTGCGTCTAACCCAACCTACACACTGGGTTAAAGATTTTAATTCATTGTCGAAATTTGATAATCGAAATACTCAAATATCAAGCACTTTTACGTCGTTGGCGCAATAAAAAAGTAGCTCCAATTATACCTATCCCAGTTAATGCAGCAGTATTGTTTGATTCTGGAACTTTTTGAGTTAAAGGTACTTCAATCGTGCCATTTATTTTTACGGTACCCCTGCTAGTACTTGTTGAATCTACTAGAAGATTGTCTATCTGATAAATTTCAGAGCCACTAAGCGTGCCAGTAGCACCTTGAAATAAACCTTCACCACCAGTGATGATGTTAGTATTAGTGCCAGTAGTTGTTAAATTGGCTAAATCAATAACTCCAGTACCGTTTTCAACTGCATAAAATAGTTTATTATCACCTTCTCCAGATAACGTTACACCACCTTGCGGCAAACCTTGCAAACCGAATGTTTCTGGATTGCTGCTAAAGGTGTAAGTATTATTAATTAAATCGCTTTTAACATAAAGTACACCACTAGCTTGAGTTAAACCAAAAGGTGCATTGTTGCTTACTCCCGATACAGTTTGTGACGTTATATCTTCAGTAATGGGATTAAGTAAGGTAGCTGACGCATCATAAGTGGCATCAAATGAATAGGTAGTTTGTGCCTTTGCACTTTCTATACTCGATCCAAAACCAATTAAGGCAAAGACTCCCGGAATCAACCACGAAGTATATGAGCGTAGCATAATAAATAAATTTATAGTTAAAATTACTGACAATATAATACCATAATTAGAGAATCTTATCTATTTCACCCAAATGGCTGCCCCTACAATTTCCACATTTCTTTAGTTTGTAGTTTGTAGGTTGGGTTAGACGCATTATAGGATTTGAATTTCGGGCCATAATTGATATTGCGTCGTAACCCAACAAGTTAATATTCACCGAACATAATTGATATATTGCTTACTTTATCGAGCATTCGGATGTTGGGTTACGACGCAAAGTTAATTTACTCGTTAATAATTAGATATCTTCGTGCGTCTAACCCAACCTACACACTATATTGCTTACTTTATCGAACATTCGGATGTTGGGTTACGACGCAAAGTTAATTTATTCGTCAATAATTAGATATCTTCGTGCGTCTAACCCAACCTACAAAATAACCTTTTGCTGAAAATGCATAAATCTCTGTAACCTTCCTCTACCAAATAACAGAGCGGTTGAAACAAACACCTTCCTTCACCGCATACATCAAATTTTTAACTCAATTAATATACATTACCGAGGAATTTTGTCATGGACACTAAATTTATGCTGCAAATGTCTGAACTCGCTAACGCTACTACTAAAAAGCATATCACTATCTTGGGTGCGGGAATTGCTGGTTTAGTCGCTGCTTATGAATTAGAAAAAATGGGACATACGGTTGATATTATGGAAGCTTCTAACCGCATTGGTGGAAGAGTTTGGACTCATCGCTTTGGTAACGAACAAGATGCTCCTTATGCTGAGTTGGGTGCAATGAGAATTCCTGGCGACCATCATCATACTCTACACTATGTTGAAGAAATGGGATTATCTGACAAACTTTGTAAGTTCGTGACTGTATTTGAAGAACAAAATGCTTTCATCAATGTTGAAGGAAAAATCTTCAAGATGAAAGATGCTCCTAAAATTTTCCAACAACGTTACCAAGGAATCTTTACTGACGAACGTTATAGCGAACAAACTCGATTATTTGCAGCTTGGTTGAAAACTATCGTCGATACCATCTCCCCCGGTAATTTACGAGAAAGTTTGGATAATGACCTCAAATCTCACTTGATGGATGAGTTGGAAAGATTAGATTTATCACCTTATTTCTTAGAAAACGGCGAAAAGATCGATTTACAAGGTTTTGTGAAAGATAATCCAAGTTTCCGCGCTCGTTGCAGCAAAGCTTTAGATATGTTCCTTGGTGACATTGTAGTTGAAACCAGTTCCGATTTACTACAGATTAAAGGTGGTACTCAACTTCTAATTGACCGTTTGGTTGAATCTATTAAAGCAGAAATTACTTGTAATCAACCTGTTGTCGGAATCAAAGTTAAAGATAATTATACTCAAATCGATTATTTAGAAAACGGCGAAAGAAAAACTCGTAACTGCGAATATGTTTTGTGTACAATTCCCTTCACCGTCATGCGGAAAATGGAATTAGAGGGATTTGACGAAAGAAAATTGGCTTCTATTAATGATACAGTTTATTGTCCGGCGACAAAAGTTGCTTTCCACACCAAAGAAAACTTCTGGGAAAAGCAAGGTATTAAAGGTGGTGCTTCTTTTAGCGGTGCTGGCGTGCGTCAAAGTTATTATCCTTCTGTTAAATTCAACCCAGAGCGCGGAAGTGTAATGTTAGCTAGCTATACAATTGGTGATGATGCCGTGAGCCTGGGTAATATGAGTGATTCGGAGCGTCACAATTATGTAAAAGATGTTGTGAGTAACGTACATCCGGAATTACAACAGCAAGGAATGATTCAAGATGTTGCTTCCATTGCTTGGGGTAATTATGAATGGAGTGCTGGTGGTTGTACCGTACATTGGGATGATTCCAACCATACCGCTCAATATTTAGAAGCAGCTAGAGCGCAAAATAATTTATTCTTCGCTGGCGAACATTGTTCAAAATATCCCGCTTGGTTACAAGGTTCGATTGAATCTACTCTTGAAGCTATTTACGATATAGTTTCTCATCAAGCTTCTACTCGGGTTTCAACTTCCTCCTCTACAAAAGCTGCACAAAATAAACTTGTTGCTGCTTGAATCAGTTATCAATTATCAATTATCAATTATCAATTATAGAAATCCGGTTTGAATATTGAAATGGTTTTTTTGAGAAAGGGAACAGGGAATAGGGAACAGGGAACAGAAAATGTACTGAGACTTTTATGCCCTCCGAGCACGCTACGCTAACACAAATCTACGGAGAATTCCTATATCAGTTATCAGTTATCACTAGGAGAGTATGGTACGTCAATTATGAAAATTTGAATTAAATAAATGTGTATTAGTTTAGTTGGGTGTCCCTAATGTTGGGGACATCTTTTTTTTAATTCCCAATCCCCAATCCCCAATCCCCAATTCCCAATCCTTACTTACATTGAATAAAACGATAACCAACATCATATTGCTTCTGCCTTCTTAAATGTCCATATTCTTTATCCCATCTTCCTGTCTGCAAATCTTCTTGTAAACGCAATACACCTTGCTCAACTTCATCGCTATCAATATTTGCAAAAGAAGAAATCCCATTACGAATATTTATATCTAAATACAATTCCGGTCTTGCCCAACCTACAGCAGCAAAGGAATCTGATAAATTATGCGGCAATCGAAAAGGTATTACTTTTACGCTATTTCCCGTAATCGAATGAATTTCATTGCTCAACTTTGATATTGATATAAAACTAGATTCAACATCATCTATCAACGAAGGAAA
>JBCCLY010000291.1:0-5721 GCA_039026655.1 Cyanobacteria bacterium P01_C01_bin.38
ATAACTATATTTGATTAATAGCTTTTACTAATCACTAAACATATAGGCGGCATAGTAGTAGTGCTTTGTATATATGGTATTCAATTTTAACGCATTTCTAGATTGGAACGCACTTTTTAAGATTTTGGATTTTAGATTGGGTATTAGGAATTGGCCATGGGGCATAGGGCATGGGGCATGGGTAATTGGTAATTAGTAATTATTAACTCCTAACTCCTAACTCCTAACTCCTAACTCCTAACTCCTAACTCCTAACTCCTAACTCCTAACTCCTAATAAACTCCAATCGTATGAATCGGGGCTTGAGAAAAATTACACATCAAGTCATACTTCATTGTCGTAACTGAATGCTGCAAAAATTACATATGAAAAATCCGTCCTACAAGGCAATTCCTACTTGCGCTTGGAGTCGTGCTATTGGTTTGGATTGGGATAAACCACTAACCGTGCGTAAAGCTAGTAATATTGATGATGGCCCTTGGCACGGAATGCCTTTGGGTGGCTTTGGTGCTGGCTGCATGGGACGTTCTTCACGGGGAGATTTTAATTTCTGGCATATTGATGGTGGGGAACATACTTTCGGGAATATTGCTGCTTGTCAGTTTAGCGTGTTTGAAAGTAGCAAAGATAAAAATATTACTTATACATTATCAACGGAACCAAGCCATGATGGGAGTTTATCGGCTTGGAATTTTTATCCTCAATCTAAATCTAAAGCTGATTCTTCCGGAACCTACCATGCTTTATATCCCCGCAGTTGGTTTGTCTATGAAGTCTTTGAAGCGCAGTTAAGTTGCGAGCAATTCTCTCCGATTTGGGCTAATAATTACCAAGAATCCAGCTATCCGGTGGCGATGTTTGTTTGGAATGCTAATAATCCAACCTCGGAGCCGATTACTATAAGCATTATGTTGACTTGGCAGAATATGGTGGGATGGTTTACCAACACTGTAAAGTCTCCTGAAGTGGAAATGCGAGATGATGGTAGTCCAGTTTATGATTACCAACCGAATTTAGGTGAAAGTGAAAATAATTTTAATCGGTTAATTGAAAATTCTGAATACGTCGGTTGTGTATTAGATAAAGTAGGTACCGCAGAACCTTTAGAAGGAGAAGGTACTTGGTGTATTGCTACTGCTAAAAATTCAAAATTAGAAATTTTTCATCACAGTCGATGGAATCCAACTTCTACCGGTGAGGATGTGTGGCAAAGCTTTGCTGAAGATGGTTCCTTGGCTAATATTATTGATGAAACCCCAGCAGTTCAAAATGAACAAATAGGGGCAGCGATCGCCGTGCGTTTTACTCTTGAGCCGGGAGAAACTTTAGAAATACCTTTTGCTGTAACTTGGGATTTCCCTGTAACAGAATTTGCATCCGATATTACATATAAGCGCAGATATACTGACTTTTTCGGCGATAATGGTAAGAATGCTTGGAATATTGCTACCACTGCTCTGCAAGAATATCAAAATTGGCTTTCTCAAATTCAGGCTTGGCAACAGCCAATTATTGAACGCTCGGATTTACCCGATTGGTTCAAAATGGCTTTGTTTAATGAACTTTACGATCTGACTGCTGGCGGTACTTTGTGGAGTGCGGCATCAAAAAGCGATCCAGTTGGTCAATTTGCCGTACTTGAATGTTTGGATTATCGCTGGTATGAAAGTTTAGATGTGCGGCTTTACGGTTCTTTCGGCTTGTTAATGTTGTTCCCGGAATTAGAGAAAGCTGTAATCCGTGCTTTTGCCAGAGCAATCCCCGATAACGATGAAAATACTCGTGTTATTGGCTACTACTATACTATCGGTGCGGAAAGTCCTTTAGCTGTCCGTAAAGCAAAGGGCGCAACACCTCACGATTTAGGCGCACCCAACGAACACGTTTGGGAAAAGACAAATTACACCAGCTATCAAGATTGCAACCAGTGGAAAGATTTGGGTTGTGATTTTGTGTTACAGGTGTATCGAGATTTTCTTTTTACAGGTAGTAATGACGTTGATTTTCTCGTAGATTGTTGGAATGCGATTGTTGAAACTTTAAATTATCTCAAGGCTTTTGATAAAGATGACGATGGTATTCCTGAAAATTCTGGTGCCCCGGATCAAACCTTTGATGATTGGCGGTTATTGGGCGTAAGTGCTTATTGTGGTGGGTTGTGGTTAGCTGCCTTGGAAGCGGCGATCGCCATTAGCGAAGTTTTGTTAACTCAGGAAGTACAAATCGAAAATTTAGCAGCACAAAAATCCATTTACCAAACTTGGCTAGAAAAATCTCGTCCGGTTTATCAAGACTTGCTATGGAACGGTAAATTCTATCGTCTCGATAGTGAAAGCGGTTCTGATGTAGTAATGGCGGATCAACTATGCGGGCAATTTTACGCTCGTTTGTTGCAGCTACCGGATATTGTACCTCCGGAATGCGCTATTTCAGCTTTAAATACCGTCTATGATGCTTGTTTTCTTAAATTCAACGACGGTAAACTTGGTGCTGCGAACGGTTTGCGCCCTGATGGATCTCCCGAAAACCCCGATGCAACTCATCCTTTAGAAGTATGGACGGGGATCAACTTTGGAATCGCCGCTTTTCTGGTACAAATGGGTAAGAAATCGGAAGCATTTAAGTTAACAGAAGCCGTAGTCAATCAAATTTATGACAACGGCTTACAGTTTCGCACCCCCGAAGCCATTACCGCCGTTGGTACCTTCCGTGCTTGTGTCTACCTAAGAGCAATGGCTATTTGGGCGATTTATTTAACAATCGATAAGTAAGAGAGGGAAGACAAGGAGACGGGGAGACAAGGGGAAATTATCAATTATCAATTACCAATGCCCCATCCCCCATCCCCCATCCCCAAATCCCAACTCCCAACTCCTAACTCCTAACTCCTAACTCCTAACTCCCAACTCCCTACTTAAAAAATTTAAATCGCTATTTTTAAAATGCAAATCATATTAGCTCTAATTATAATCACAGCTAATAAGTTGCAGTATATGTTCGCAATGAACAAGTTTTACGTCAATCAATTGGACTTTTATAAAGACTTATTATCTAAATACTAGGAATTATAGTGTTTGTATGGGGAGTTTTTATCTTAAAAGTATCTGATTGTAAATTATTTACTCGTTAGAGTTTGTACTCAAACATACATAATTATTTTACTTAAAACAATGAACACCAATTGAAGTAAAATTAAAACTTCAGTTAAGTATAAGATGTTTATTGACGGTAGGGGCTGAAATTAAATAACAATGCATTTAATAGTAATTAATATTCTGGTAGAATAAAGAATTGGGTTTAGTTAAGTAAATGTTTTATGTTCAAATTGAACTGTACGAAAAGCTACTAGCTATTTATCAAATGAAAATGAGAGAATAACTGGTAATTTTTAATACGGGTGCAAAAAGCAAATAAGTGGTTCGCAATTAGGAAAAAACCCTATATTGAAAGTATTTAGAGCTTATTTTAAACTACCGCTACAAGTTTTAATCAGAGTCAATAAAGTTACTTTAAATAGAGATTAAACGATGGACTCGTACCCAAGTTTGGGAGTTCAGAAAGCGGACTATGATACAACAGATACTCCGTTATTAAATGCTTCCGAAGCTATTTACCAGCTTTGGCAGCAGGTTATTGGAGATACTAACCTCCCATCTGAGTTTAAAGAAGCTTGGATAGTTCGTAAGTTTGAACTAGGTGATGAACTTTTGCAGTACAATTGCGCCGCGCACTCATTTGCTAGCGGTGATGTTGTTTACTTGATTTGTCAAGGTAAAGTTCGATTGCTAGGGTTTGATGAATTTTTAGGAAAGGAAGTTTCAATTCAACTGCTTCATGCAAATCAATGTTTTGGAGGAGATAATGCATTTTGCAATCAATCTCAAGAATATCGAGCGGTAGCATCTAGTAGTGGAATGCTTTTTGAGATATCTTTACAAAAACTTGATATTTGGTTGCAGCGTTACCCTGCTTTATTCGATTATTTTTCACAGCTTAGTCAAGAGCGTCAAAAGTTAATTTTTTTCAAGACGCTGACACAATTCCGTTGGGCTAAGCTCTGTTTATCAAAAAATACTGCTATACAAAAAATACTTGCTCATTTTCTTAATATTGAGATTGATGCGGGTTCTCTTTTGAGTGCAGTATCTCCAGATGAGGGGCGTTTTTGGCTTGTGAATGGCGAAATAAGCAGCATTTCTGGAAAAAATAAACCTCCATTAGTCGGAGAAAGCTGGGGATATCCTAATAAAATTCCGGAGGATTTTATCTCTAAAACCGATTTATCGCTGTTTTATCTACCCAAACAACACTTTGATTCGGTTGCGGAGATTGTACCGGAGTTGAAAAATTATGAAATTGAAACTCGCTTGCCGCTTGAAAATGATATTGATGTTGAAGATTACAAAGTTGAATCAAATTTTCAGCAAGAAA
Organism: Cyanobacteria bacterium P01_C01_bin.38; assembly: GCA_039026655.1. Taxonomy (GTDB): domain Bacteria; phylum Cyanobacteriota; class Cyanobacteriia; order Cyanobacteriales; family Nostocaceae; genus Rivularia. The sequence continues at coordinate 4,432 of JBCCLY010000291.1, forward strand.
CCCTCGAAGGAGAATCAATTACTCAGCAGCTACAATTCGATAATCAACATTCCCCTCGACGCTGGTTTAGAATTTATCCTTTTATTCAACAGCAAAGTTCCTCGGATTGCGGCGCAGCAAGTCTGGCAGCTATCAGTCAATACTGGGGTAAACGGTTTAAATTAAATACTCTGCGTTCTATTGCACACATAAATTCTATGGGTGCGGAGTTTAACGATTTAAAAAATGCGGCTGAAAGCTTGGGATATCAGGCTTTAGGAGTAAGAGCTTCGTTAAATGAATTGGAGTTGCAAACATTACCTTGGATAGCTCATTATCAGGGGAATCACTACATAGTTGTATGGCGGTTCAAAGATAATTCTGTATTTATCTCAGATCCAGCTATAGGTAAAAAATGGATTTCTCGTGAAGAATTTGCAGAAAATTTTACAGGATATGCCTTACTTTTATCTCCTACTGAGAATTTCTATAGAAATAAGGATGAATTGGTTTCTTGGGAAAGATTTTATAAGTTTTTTGTCAGAAATCGACTTTTACTAGCGAAAATAATTTTTGTTTCGATACTGCTACCTATTTTAGGTATAGCACCAGCAATATTAACCCAAATCGTAATTGATGCAGTTACCACGGCGAAAAATTTGGATTCCATAAATATTTTTGCCTTTGGTTTTCTTATATTCGGGTTTGGGCGAATTATTTTAAGTGCTTTGCGAAACTCACTTCTAGACAATTTATCTAATCGCTTGGATATAAGCCTAATTGGTGATTTTATCAATCGTACCCTGGAATTACCGTTATCTTTCTTTGAATCTCGCACGGTGGGAGATATTCTCGGACAAATTCAAGAAAACTCAAAAATTCACCGCTTTTTAACTCGTCAAGCTATAACTACCATTCTGGATGGTTTGATGACGCTTGTTTATTTTGGGTTGATGACTTATTACAGTTGGCAACTGACTTTGATGGTAGTAGGTTTTATTCTACCGATGATGTGTTTGAATGCGTTAGCTAGTCTATTTGTGAAAAAAATCGGCAGACAATATGCTTTTGATTTTAAAGCACAGAACTCTGTAATAGTAGAGATTTTAACTGGCGTTGACACAATCAAAACTGAAAAAGCCGAAAATTCTTTGCGAGAGCGCTGGGAAGAAAATTTTACCAAAATGATAGAAACGCGCTCGTCAGGGCAAAAGTTAACTAATAATTTGCAGTTTGCAACTAGTTTGATTAATCATCTGGGCAGTACGGTAGTTTTATGGTACGGCACTCAGATGGCGATCGATGCTCAAA
>JBCCLY010000292.1:0-5713 GCA_039026655.1 Cyanobacteria bacterium P01_C01_bin.38
CGGCTAATTATGTCGCGGGGATATTTTAAAATGCTTTCAAAACTATCTACTGCTACTGGCTGAATTCTTCCTATTAATCTTGTGGTTAAATTCTGCAATATCTTTGATGCTGCTTTGGATTTTGCTATGGTATCGGGATCTTGGGCTGATAAAATTACTCTTATTCCAGCTTTGGCTCCGTTAGCGCAAATTCTCCCTACTAAATCTGAAATTTGGTCGAATTCAAACAAAATCGGCGCTTCATCGATGAAAAATATCGATGCAGGGCTACTTAATGCTCTTCTTAATGCTGCCGAATATGCACTCAAGGATAATACCGCAGCGTCTTCGCTATCTGATAAATTCCTTAATGCAAATACTAAAAGCTGTGCGTCGGTGGGAAAGCTCGATGGTGCGGATATTGATTGCCCAACTCGACTCGATAACCAAAATCTCAACCGCAAATCTATCTGACTTAATGCATCTTCTATTCTTCCACCCTGAGTTTCTAAATTTAAATGCTCTGGCGCACAAAATGTGAGAAAATCTTTTAATGTGGGAGTTTTGTGCCAAGCTACGGAACCAAATCCGTCATGTATGGCATCTTCATATCTCTTCCTTATGCCTTTGTCGCTGAAAAATGCATTTAGCGCTAAGTTAATTACAGAGCGCACTGTCTGAGTTAACAGTTGACTTTCTCCGGATGAGCCTAATATCATCGTCATCAAGGCTGATTCTAAGAAGGCAACATAATCGCCAAATCTATCTTTCTGCTCTTCATAACTCAAAGCCCTTAAATCTGGCTGCTCAAATAAATTGTTCGATTGTTTGGAAATATCGAAGTACGCTCCCCAATCTTCCATGAATTCGGTGTAGTCGGTAAAGGTAGAAGTGCCGTCTGGTTTGGGGAAATCCAATGCTATCACGGGAATGTTGTGAGCTAAAGCTTGAGTTAATATTCCCGAAACTAGCACCGATTTACCGGCGCGAGTTGTGGCAAACAAGGCTAAATTTTTATGCTGATTGAATAAATCAAGCTGAATTGGTGTGCCTCCTTCTTCGGCAATTAATTCAAATCCTCTACCGTCACCTTCCCTAGTTTTCACTAAAGGAATCAAACCGGGTACCTCGTTGGTTAAATAAAGCTGACGACGATTAAAAGGTTTTGCTAGTAAACCTTCCCAGACAATCGGCAGAGTTTGCAGCCAAATCTTCCAAGCGTATTCGGTTTCTCGAATTACTTGAGCAGGGCGTTGAAAACTGTTTTCTATATACCTGGCAGCTTCATCTAATTTTTCCACAGTATCGCGATGTACCAACATAACAACACTGGTATAGATAGGAACTGCGCCTTCGTATATCTGTTCTTGAGCCGCTACCGACTTTTTCAACTTCAATTGAGCGCCAACATCGATGGTTTTACTCTTTTCCTCTGCCAGCCTCGCCGTCATATTAGATTGCTTCAAAACCCTTTGTAAAGTGGTTTTCACTATCGCCGGATTCGCCGCAGTTAACTGACAAAAAACTTCCGTATCGACAACAGTTTCCCTCGCCAGCAATTCCCAAAGGTAGCGTAATTGAGATGATTTATTTTGCCAGCCTCCGGGTTTTTCCATAAAAGTCAATGCACCCACGTATCGATTATTCACGTTAACCCAAGCTCTGTCGGCACAGGGTACATCTTTTTCCATTAACAAAGTTGTGCTGTGGAGATTGTCAATTAACAACTTTGTACTTGCTAAGTCAGAATAAACCTGTTCGTGCAATCCGTTTTCATCTAAAGTTACTAATTGAGGAATGTCTATGGGCTGAGTATCGTTAAACCTGCGCCAAATTTCTCCCCAAAGCTGGTTGGCATTCATGGGCTTGATATCCAAACCCATCTTATTAGATAAAATTTGTTCCCAACGACGAAAACCTTGTTTATAAGCGCTTCTAACAACAGTTTCTATCCGCTGATGCTGCGAACTGGATAAATCACCTTTAAAATTAGACCACCATTTTTCACCTTTAGCTAACAGTCTTTCAATCCAATCTTCTGTATAAGTGCTATCAGGTTCGACGGTAAAAGTAACGTAAATGCGTAAAAATTTTGGCTTACGAACGCCGCTTTGAGTTAATTCTTTAACCCTAGCTCGTTCTGCCATTAATAAATATTTGATATTTGGAGAAGCAGCCGATCTAACTAAACTTGCTAATTCCTGCTGTCGTCTGGTTTCTGAAGTAAAAGAACCTAAATGAAAAGTTAATTTCTCACCACCAGGAATATCTTTTAAACCAGCTTCAATATTATTACAAATAGTATCAATTTGTTCCGGTCTTAAAGTCGTATGAATTCCCCGACAATCAAAACCGAAAACAAAACAAAAACTGTCTTTCTTCGACGGTTTATTTAAAATATAGCCGCCAATATCCCTGCCATCAAGAGATATCCTTAACATCGTTGCCAGATGTAAAGCATCCTCAAAAGGAGTTAATCTAATACTACTACCCGCGACGTTTGCGACGCTTTTTTTGCCGATTTTTGGCTTCATTTACTTCCAAAAAGCTTTGATAACGTGCAATTCCCCTCGTCCATTTGGGGACACCAATAAACTTGCTTAAAAAGCGCCAACTTCTACCACCTGTTAATATCCACCAAGTTCCCATTCCCCAACCAGCAATCAAAGTAGTCCACAACCACTTTTGAAAATCATCTTCAAATAAACCTCCGAAAATTCCATTGACAATAAAGTAAGCAGCCAAAGCAATTACAGTCCAAGGGAATATTTGATCTGCTGGAAGTGGCCCTAATGAAGGTTGAGTCCCTAAAATTTGATTTACTGGCCGAAAGTCTTTATCCACTAGTTGTTAGTTGATAGTTGATAGTTGATAGTTGTTAGTTGTTAGTTGTTCCCTATTCCCTGTTCCCTATTCACTGATTTAACTGCCGATAATAAAACCAGTTAATACATCGGCAACTATGACGGCGACAACTACTAATAAAGGTGTTCTAACAATACTTTGCCAATCTTCATCTTTACGAACTGCATTAACTACACTAATTAAAGAAATCGCAATGTAAAGTAGGAAAAGCGCCCGTAAAACGTTAAATACTAAACTTACAGCGGTATTAGTACCCGAATCATTAGAACCTTCGGTTAAAGTATTTTTGAAAAAATCTTCTGCTTTACCAAAAAATTGCGCTTGGGCTGGTGCTGCAAAATAATCTAACCAAAATACAGTTAAAAGAAGGGCGATCGCCAATATTTGCAGCCATATCAATTGACGTTTTGGTAAATTAAACCGCCACGAAATTTGCTGCATTACCACCACAATTAAACTGCCCGATAGCAAACAAAATAGTAGCAGCGGACTGTGTAAACTGATAACGCCTAAAAAAACCGCACAGGCAATTAAAAATGGTACGGATTCTGTTAAAATAGCGCGGCAATTCTTAATTAACCCAAACAGGTTATAAGACGTTTTTCTTCTCTTACTGTCTAAAGCCTTGAAAAAACGTTTCTTGAGCAAAATAATAATTGCACCCATTTGCTTTATTTCCCGTCAGCATTTAAAAGTCTATAATTTATATTAAGTTGCGATTCTCTCACATCAATCTCCTCATTTTTCCCATAACCTAAAGATAAGACAAAATATTCTTATCTTACAATTATTTAATCAAATTATACTACATACTTTTCCTAATGAATTTATATCAAATAAATTAGAAAAGCTATTGACATAAATCAATTATTGCTATTTTACCAATTTTAGTTTCTCCTATAATTGAATACGTGTTTAGTAAATCTTTTCTAACAGAACAGTGAACTTTTTATACTCAAAGCCTCAAAGCTAAGTAGTTAAACAAAATTAATTACACATTGTCATTGCGAGTGGAACGAAGTGAAACGAAGCAATCGCAAGGGCTGAGATTGCTTCACTTCGTTCGCAATGACGGTAAATATTTTTGTTCACTTACTTATATACATCAATTATTTATTTTTGGGAGGTTGAGGAATATCTCTTATACTAGCTGAATTTGATAGCGGCAGAGAAAATATTTGGTAATGGCGGCATTTTATATTTATAGCCGTACTAAACCGACTTCTATTAATGCTTGCGTGGTGATTCCCAAGCCGATTAGTGAGATTAAAAATGCGCTGAGTGCGGGCAAAATTGTTAACAAACGCTGTGGCTTTGGTAGCTGTAGTTTTTCAAACTGCTGTTTGCCGTAAATTAGCAATAATCCTAATCCTGTTAATACCAATGCTAGTCCCAAACTAAATGCTAAAACCAAACTTAGTCCGAAACCCACACGTCCAATAGCGATCGCACTTAATAATAATACTAAAGCTGAAGGACAAGGTACAAGTCCACCAGAAATTCCTAAGAAGAATAAATTTCGCCAAGTTACAGGATTTTTTGCCCTTATATGATGATGATGGTGATGGTGATGATGTTCGTGTTCGTGTTCGTGTTCGTGGTGATGGTGATGGTGATGATGTTCGCGAGATTTATTCCGCAGACGGCTAATAAATAAATTTAAACCAATTACCAGCACCATAAAACCAGATAAAATGCTTAACCAAGGTAGTACCCGTTCTGGTAAAATAAATTGCGAAGCAAACAGAGTCGCCAATCCCAAGATAAACACGCCGATAGTATGGGTAAGAGTGGTTGTTAGTCCTAAAAACAGAGCGTGTTGAGTAGTTACTTTTGAACCCATCAGATAAGCGCCAACTATGGTTTTACCATGTCCCGGTGACATTGCGTGCATTGCACCCCAGAAAAAAGCACCTATCAGCGCGACAATAATACTACCACCAAATTGCCACTTTGCACTAGAAATTAACCAAAAATCCCGGTTTTGACGGTTAAAAATAAAATTTTGGACTTTTCCTTGGTGAAAGATTGTGGCTAGACAATGAGCCGCTGGTGCTTCTGCCAGAAACAAATCGTAATGCATTTTCAGGTTTTTAACAGGTTGTAGCCCTGAATAAATTAGTTGCAAAGTACTGTGGGTACTGCGATTAATTTGAATTGGTTGCAATGTTTCCACAGGTGCGATCGCCACAGTAGCTTTTTTACCTTGCTCGTTGGATAAAAAGATGCGATTGCTTAAAAACTTTTCTAGTTCTGTTTTATGGGTTGTAGTTTCTTCTGCGGAAAGTTGTCCATCTTGGTTATCATCGCTAAAAGCTACTAAGCCAGTAGGAAAAGTCAGTGCGATTGCGGTTTCTTTGTCGCCTACCGTAATTTCCGCAACTGACAAATCTGCCCAGTGTGCAAGGCTGGGAGTGCTAAAGCCAATTGATAGCAGCAGCGAGAGAACAAAAGAAATGATACTAATTTTACGCCAGTGGATTTTCATGTTTTTGATTTCTAAAATTCAAAATTCTCTAATCCCAGCCCTGAAGTACGTCGTGCTTGTTTGTCAAAAGTAGGATCGATTTGTTGAGATAATTTTTGATAAGTTAAAGCCTGCTGCTTGTTTCCTAATGCTTTTTCGATGGTGGCTGCACGGTAAAATATAGCAGCATCTTTTGTACCTATTTGCAAGGCTTCTTGAATAATTTGTTGAGCTTCTTTAAAACGTCCAGAGCTAGATAAAGCCCAAGCAAGAGTATCTAAAGTTTGAGCATCCCGACGAATTTTGACTTCTGCTTGCATCAAGGATAAAGCTTCAGCGGTATCTTGAGGACGATTTTTTTCTAATAACAACCGCGCTAACTCTCGCTGATGTCCAAAAGAG
>JBCCLY010000293.1:0-5710 GCA_039026655.1 Cyanobacteria bacterium P01_C01_bin.38
ATCAACAGGTGCCCCTTGTTTAATCTGTTGGGTTAAAGTTCCACTACTGGCAAAGTTATAAATAATTTTCGTATTTAGATATTTTTCTTGATAAGCTTTTGCTACTTCCTTCATCGCATCTTGCATACTTGCAGCAGCCGATACAGTTAATTCTACAGTTTGATTCCCAGCAGTATTTGATACGAACTGATTGCAACCAACAACTGTAAAAAATGAAATCAGTATCCAGCTAATTAAAGTAACAAAAAGTCTTTTATTCATTTATTATCTAATCTCGAATCTCGCCAGAAATAATACAATATTTAACTAATAGCCTTTTCATTAATTTTAACGGTTCGTAGTTGGGACTTTAGTCCCCCGGAGCGATAAATCGCCAACTACAAACCTATCAATTTTTATAGGACAGACTACTAGATATTGAGACATAAATACTGAATACATTCTGTACCAGGGATAACTGACATTATGCCAGTAATTACTATTTAAAATTTGATGATGTGATGCTGCGAAATTATAGATAATCATAAAAATAGCGGAGACATTACACTGTAACGTCTCTACACAAATAAAAAATAGAGACAGAAAATCCATCTCTACAAATAATTTTTATTGATAACTGATAACTGCTCACTGCTTACTGCTAACTGTAAACGTACCTACGCTATCCTGAAGACGTTGGGAAATTTCCACAGTTTTTTGCAGTGAATCAGAAACTTCTTCAGAAGAAACAGTTGTACGTTGTGAAATATCGGCAATATCTTTCATCAAGTGACTAACTTCTTGAGATGTTTGTACTTGAGATGCGGTAGCGTCAGAAATCGATTTTACTAAAGTGTCTATTTGACGCGAAACTTGTAAAATCTCATTCAAAGAAGATTTTGCTCCTTCCACAACTCTAGTTCCTTCTACTACCTGAGATACACCAACTTCCATTGATTCTACTAATTCGCCGGTTTCTCGCTGAATGTTTTCTACTACTTGCTCGATTTCTTTGGTAGCCGAAGCACTTCTGGCTGCAAGCTCCCCAACTTCTTCAGCAACTACCGCAAAACCTTGCCCTTCTTCTCCCGCACGACTGGCTTCGATTCCGGCATTGATTGCTAGTAGGTTGGTTTGCATGGAAATTTGATTAATTAAGGCTACCACTCTACTAATTTCTTGAGTCGATTCACCCAAACGTTTAACTTTTTTGGCGGTATCGCCAACTGTTTCTCGCAAATGAACGATATTTTCTACTGTCAAATCCATTGCTGCACCACTCTGTGATGCGGTAGTGGCAGCAGTGTTAGCAACTACAGCAGCTTCATGAGCATTTTGTGCAACTTCTTTCATTGAGAAAGTCATACTATCAACTGCATTTAAGGTGCGGCTGATTTCGTGAGCCTGAGTTTTAGCTTCTTGTGCTAATTTACCGATAGCCTTAGAGTTAGAACCTAGAGAATCATTAACTTGAGAAGCTGATGTTTTAACTTCGGTAACAATTTCTCGTAAACTTTCAACGATAGAGTTGAAGAAGTCGGCAACGGTACCAATTTCTCCTTCAATTACCTCAGCTCTTACCGTTAAGTCACCAGATGCTGCACCTTCGATATCATCAAGCAATTCCAGAAGTTGCATTTGCAGTTTTTCTTTTTGCTCTCTTTCCTGCTCGGAAGTAGTTTCGGCTGTTTGCCGTTTTTGCTGTATCTGCTCTAAAAGAGAAGCTTGCTCTAAAGCATAACCAGTTTGAATCGCAACTTGTTTAAACAAATTGATTTCTATCTCTTCCCAAGAGCGGGTACCAGCGCAATCATGGGCTGCAAATAAACCGTATAGCTGATTATTTACAAAAACTGGTGCTAACAAAAACGCTTTGATATCTAAATCTTTAAGATGCTTTAAGTAAGATTCAGTCAAACGCAAATCTTGAATATTTTCTACAGCTTTGATGCTGCCAAATTCATATTCATCAGGGTACTCTATTACCTGATAGGGATTATCAACTTTTTGCCCTAAAACAGCATTCAAACTATAGTCTAACGATTCAGCAACTATTTCACCTTGAAATTCATTTAAACGATAGAAAACTACCCGATTTACCTGTAAAGTTTCTTGAGTAGTTGTTACTACTGTATCGAGAATTGTCTGTGTATTCAGAGTTTCTCGAATACGACTGGTAATATCGTTTAATTTTAATGCAATTTTGGCTTCGTTTTCTTGACGATTGACTTGTTCATTAATGTTTTCAGCCATTTGATTAAAACTAACAGCCAAATCGCCAATTTCATCGGTAGCAAAAACTTCCGCACGAGAAGTGCGATCGCCCAAAGCAAATTTCTGTGCAGTATCTTGTAAGTTTTGGATAGGGCGAATCATCGCTCTACGTAAAATTACCGCGCAAATACCAATTAATAAAAATGTGACGAAGATCACAAAAGCTTGTATTAACAAACTTTGTTGCAGCAAACTATTGAACTTTGTTTCGGGAGTTCCCCGTACTAAAATTGCCGGAGGTTGTTCTGAGTAAATAACTTTTTGCCCTTCAGCTTCTTCAATTATTCGATTGGGAACTGCTTTAGCCGCAACTGTATAATTTATTCCTCCAACGTTAATAGCTTGGGTAACTACTTTACCTTCAGCTTTTGCAGCTGCTTCTAATAAAGATTTACCGGAAGGAGGTAAAGGTATATTAGATGTGGCTCGATTGATATTTTCTTGAGGATTATTTTGAAGAGATGTAGCTAAATCAAATTCCCCTGCTTGATTTAAATAAATAGCACTGTAACCACCATCAAAAGCTTGCAAAGTTCTTTTGACAATCGCATCTTTTCCATTAACAATATCTCCAGTAACTAAAGCACCTACAACTTCTTGAGTTTGTGGATTTCTTACAGGTGTCACCGTGTAGCGAATCAAAGCCGCTTCGTTTTCAACACCTTCAGGTAAGGGTGGTTTTTCTTTATCTAATTCCGATGCTTCAACAACCGCACTAGCTTTAATTTGTCGAGCTTCTTGTAAAACTTGATTAACTAACCCATTCAAATCGAAAGCTTCACCCGCACGGTTAGCATTCGCATTTACAATAATTCTTGCATCTTTTCCTACTAAAGTCGCATATTCTATATTTCGAGCTTTTATTTCATTCTGTAAAATTTGCTTGACAGAAGTTATTAAATTATTGCCCAAAGCACGATTGGAATCATTCAAAGTTGCCGCCCTGATAATCGCAGCATTATCCGATTGTCCCCGAAAACCAAAGCCCATTTGATCTATCTTAATATTGTAATTAATATTCGATACTGCAACTTCTGACTTGGCTTGTTCAAATAACTGATTCCGTAGCCCTTTGGTAATAACTAACGTACCTCCGATACCTATACCCAAAATAGATACCAACTGACAGAATATTAAAGCAAAAAGTTGTTTGCGGCTAATTGGTAAGTTGTAAAACTTTTTTAGCAGAGGATTTTCTGTCTTTGATGAAGCTGTTTTAACTTGTTTAGTTTGTGGCGATATTTTAGAAGTATAATTCATTGCTTTCGCTGGGGATTTTGTCAGGGAGATATCCGAAACTATCTTGTGATTACGATTGGAATGATTAGCCATAAACCGGATTAAAATGATTTAGTAAAATAAATTAAAACCAAATTCAACGAATCTATATCTGTATGCAAATAATGCTATGCTTAATCTTTTTAAAAAAAATATCTCGTTTGTAAAACTATCAGTTAAATCAAAGTCAAATTTTTTATAAGTATATTTTCAGTAAGTCGATAGCCATTAAACCAAGATAAATGCTTAAACTATGATTCCTAGTACATGGTTCAAATGCTTAGAATTCAGTTGCAGCAACGGATAGATAATCTTTGCTAATTATAATTATCTCAGAGAAAAGAAAAATTTTACAATGGGTTTGTTTTCATAATCAATTTACAATATTATTTTTAAAATCTATGTATATTAAGTAACTCTAACTATTGAATAGGATAAACAGTTATTAATTAGATATTCATGTTAAGTAGCTACACTTATTCAACATTCATTATGACTTAACAATCAAGCAGATAACTGTAAGTTTGTTTTGAAGATATTCTTTTTTTAGTAAATTTTTTAATAAGATAATATAACAGGTTCGTAGTAAGGACTTTAGTCCCGTAATAGCGATAAATCGCCTACTACGAACCAGATACATTAATGTTCGTAGTAAGGACTTTTAGTCCCCGGCTTAGCGATAATTCGCCTACTACAAACTTTGTAGAGATGTAGCAGCGATCCGTCTCCCCCTCCCAGCAAAAAACCCAGCATCAATAATACTGGGTTACTTCATTATTAAAATCATTAAAATAAATCTATTTATCCCATAAATAAACTTTTATATCTTAAAAAACTTCTTCAAAATTATCAATTCAACACTACATAAAAAAACGGAGTTACGAGTTGTAATCAACCCGTAACTCATGCAATCCCATCATTGACTCTTACTGACTCCTGCTACAGAAAAAATAATATCGTCCAATGTTCGCAGTAATTCTTGTTCATTGTAAGGTTTAGAGAAATAAGCCCTCGCACCTAATTGCATTGCTAATTGTCGGTGTTTATTACTACTACGAGAAGTCAGCATGGCAACGGGTATATTCTTTAAGTCGCTATCTGATTTTACTCGACCTAAAAATCCGTAACCATCTACACGAGGCATTTCAATATCGCAAATTACAGCTTGTACGCTCAAACCAGTTTGCAGTTTTTCTAAAGCGTCTTGCCCATCTTTGGCTTGTTCAACTAAATACCCTCCTTTCTCCAAAGTTAATGCTAAGAAGCGGCGGACGTTGATTGAATCATCTACGATTAAAATCGTACCTTTACCTTTACTTACGTATTCTACAGCTTGCTCTTCTGTTTGATTTAAGAAAGCTGTTTTTAACCTTGTTGATGGCAGTCGATTATTTTTAGGAGTTTGTTCGTTGGTAGCTATCCAGTACAGTAATTCGCCGATGTTAACTAAGGCTACTACTCTTCCATCACCAAGAATTGTACAGTTGTTAAAGCCGGATGGTAAAGGAATATCTCCTTCAACCCGCCGAATCGCAACTTCCATTTCTCCCCAACAGCGATCGATTTTGATTGCTACTAACTGATTGCTATTTTTAACAATTAATACGCTGGTAGCATTAATCGCTGGAGGAGTTTCTAAATCGGGATTGTTGTAACGAGGACAGTTAAACTGTAAATAATCAGTAAGTCCAATTAAAGGTAAAGTTTTTCCTTGCCAATTTAGAACTTGCCCACCACCTACCGGAGAAACTTGTTCTTCATCAAGTAAGAATATTTCTTCAACCACATCTGTGGGGAAAGCTAGCAACATTCTACTGTTTTCTACCAATAAAACTCGCGAAACCGAGAGCGTGAAAGGCATTGACAGCGTAAAGGTGGTTCCAACGCCCGCTTCGGTATCAACTTTTATATCTCCCCGAACTTGTTTAAGATTATTACGAACCACATCCATACCTACACCGCGTCCGGATAATGATGTAACTTGGTCGGAGGTGGTAAATCCAGGTTCAAAAATCAACGATAATATTTCTTCGTCAGTAGCTTGATTTATCAAAGATTCATCCAAGCCCATTCCGATAGCGCGATCGCGAATTTTATCTAGGGAAATACCGTTACCGTCATCTCGCATGGTAATAATGGTGCGATTGGAACGGTTAGCGGCTTTGATTTCAATTAAACC
>JBCCLY010000294.1:0-5695 GCA_039026655.1 Cyanobacteria bacterium P01_C01_bin.38
TATTCACTTTCCTCGTTATCTGTACCAAAACGAACAAGACCGTTTGGATTTCCAGTCCGTGTTATTAGCGCTTCTTAAAAAAGTACCTCTCAAAGCTGATATTCCCGAACTAATGCAACATTGGCTTTACTTCTACGAACACTCTATTGGCTGTGTTGGGGTACTAAAAGACTGGTTTATCCGAACCGTCGCAGCTGCACTACATGATAAAAAGAATACTTTAACACTAGAGCAATTACAGGAACATACCTTAACGTTAGCTCAATGTGAGCGTATGGCTTTAGATGCTACTGAAGGTGAACAAAAACTTAGCTACATGGAGAGTCGCCGCGAACATTTGTGGAATTTACTGCAAATTGGGATGAGTAAAACAGATATACCCACCGAAAAGGGTTCAGTTGATAATTCGGTGGGGACTCCCAGTAGCGTTAACGAAACTATTCAAGAATCACCACCCCAGAAAAAGCGTCAACGTAAAAAGCCCGCAGCTAACGAGTCAGAGGATACCACAACACCAAACTTATTAAATACAGAAACTATCCCCAAAAAGAAGCGAACTCGTAAGAAAACCTTGACAAGCAACACGGATGATATTGCTGAAACGACCCAAGAGCAAACGGTACCGTCCACCAAGAAAAAGTCAGTTAAGCGTGTTGGACAACGTAAACCGTACCGGGATATCGTTGGGGACGGGTCACAGTTGTAGCTCGATGGTAATGATAATCATATGTAGATTGGGAGAAGCAGCCTCCGGCTGCTTCTCCTTTTAAAGGATAGTAAGAGAGGGTTGTGCGACGCACAACCCTCTCTTACTCCCCCTCATGTATGATTATCATTATCATAAAAATTTTATAAAGCATATCGTGTCTTAAGTGTTTTTAAAGCATATCGTGACCGTTTGGCAGAAATATGGTTTAAATCACAATATCATGCAACTGGTCGTGAATAAACCGAAAGGGATTTTGACATTAGAAGTGGTGGAAGTAGATTAATTTGAGGAGTGGTTAATTGTATTAACCCAAGTTGCGGGTTATCAAATACAAATTTACTATGAAGAAGGCGATCGCCCACCATCAAACTGTGTTTGCGCGTAGCGCAAACACAGTTTTAGCCGATCTAAGAAAGTAAGTAATTACTTTAGATGAAAGAACTATATTTTACTCATTCGATAAATGCAGATTTTAAAGTAAAGGCAAAAATAAATGCTTCAAGCTTGAGCAAAAACCCTTCATAGGTTACGGCATGAATAGACTTTGGGAAAACACAAGTTATACCGCTAAATACTGTTTCAATATAATGTCTAATATGTTGCTTGATATACTTAATCCACGGTTTATCCTGTCTCTTAGAATTCTTTTTACGCATAACTTTCAAAGATATTCCGCTTAATTCTTGTAAGATATCTTCTAGTTTGTAATCAGTATATGCAGCATCTGCATATATTTCACTGCCTGGCGGTAAATTGAGTGGTAAAGCATTTAACCCACGTATATCAGAAGCATTACCAGGCAAAATCACAAATTCTACAGGAATACCATCCTTGGTAGCTAATAACTGGACTCTAACTCCGTAAAAGTAGCGCTTTTTAGAAGCTATATAACCTCTATATTGCTTCCCTGAAATTAGTTTGACATTAAATATTCTAATGTTATCACACATTGGAACAGGAAATGAGTCTAAAATATACTCAGTAGAATCCGACATTTCTTTCAGTATCATTCCTACTTGATGAAATAAATCGTTAACTAACATCGAAACATTGTGTAATCGCCTATTGAAACGTGATTTTTCTAACATCTTTTTCACTAAGTTGTGGTCTTTCATATATTCACAAGCCTTTGTATGATTACCATTGAAGAACATGGCTGCACTTATTGATGTTGTAATAATTTCTGCATCACTCATGTCTCGACGAACATCTTCTTCATGCCCTATGGCTTTTAACAAATCATCAACAATGGCGTATACTACAATAATTTCATTTAGCATATTCCCCTCCGTTTTTCAACAAGCGAGGGGATTTTATTACTTTTATGACCCTTAATTAGTTGGCGATCGCGTAACTAGCAACTTGGGTTATTAAATATTGTCACAACTGGCGGAATTGTTATGGTAGTTTTTGAAAATAAATGAAAGTAGCTGACTTACCTACATCGGTTGTTGAAGAGCTTTGTCAAAGTGAATACTGGCGAATCGATATCGACCCCGGATTAGATGCTAAACACGAATTTTTCATGCGTTGGGAGTATCTGCTACCTAATTCGCGTACTGCGAATTATGAGGAAGAAGAAGTGGCAGAATTCATCAACTTTGATGGATATGAATTACTTTTACCTCTTGGAAGAGCGCACCACCCCCATATGTATTTACTGCGTTTAAATCCAAGCGCCGATAAAAATTCACTAACTTTATTTCTGTTCGATACCTATCTCAGTAATTGGTTTACAGATGTGCAGGATGCCCGTTATGGGTTTTTAGCCGTTGCCGAACGCTACCAAAACCACGGATGTGAATTTTATGTTGCGTCTTATTATCATTTCTCCTACCTGGTTGGACGTGAGTATGAAATGGCAAGGGAAATCATGCAACAACGGTTAAATAGTTAAGTATCAAATCAAATTATTAAGCTAAATCAAAAATCTGCTGTGCGGACAAGTTGAACTGAGGGAAAGTTGGAGAAACAACGGTCATATCTCCCGTAAATGGAGTCATCTGATATTCTCCGTCAACCAAGTTACAAACAAAAATGGTGGGTTGTTTGGGGTTGCCAATAAACTTTCTCGCCCCCAACGCTGCGTAATCAAGAATCCAATATTCCTCAATACCCATTTCTTCATAATCCCGAAGCTTATTGTAATAATCGTCACGCCAATTAGTTGAAACAACCTCAACGATTAATTTTACAGAATCAGGATTTTGAATAATAGATTCGCTTTCCCACCGGGGTTCCGCACCAAGAACTTTTTTGTTCAAAACGATAATATCTGGCTCATAACCCGATTTTTCGTATTTGGGTTTAACAATAGATTCTCTGGGAATAGTCCAGATGCCACCAAAACCCATCTGCCTAATAATTATCAATAGCTGCTCGATAAGGGAACCAGTTAAATTTGAATGCTTTCCCTTTGGCTTGGGCATTTCGATAATCACTCCATCGTGCAGTTCGTATCGGACTTCCGAATTTTCGGGATACCAGCTTATAAATTCATCAAAGCTGTATAGTTTGGGTTCGGTTTGGGCTTGAGTCATAAATCATTTTTGGATTATTTTGAGCGGAAGCGTGATTCAATAGTTTCAGCTTGGTAGACAATATTAATTGTAAAATCACTCCAATCCAAAAGCTGTTAAAGCTAAATTATCAAATCAAATCATCAAGCATCCTGGTTAATTCACCTTGCAAATCGACGCGGTTATCATCATAAATAATTACAGTTCTGGGGTCAGAATGTCGGCTTAACTTTTGCGTAGCCCGAATATTACCATTATTTTGATTCAGTGCTTCGGTGATAGCACTATGCCTAACCCTGTGGGGACTCATCCGCTTTTCAATCCCCGCCAACTTGCAATATTTACTAACAATTAAACGTATCCCTTCCCCACTTAACCTATTACCAAATTTTACCGGGTCGAGAGAAATAAAAATTGGTTCATCGGGCTTATCAGTTGCATTAGATGCTTGCAACCAATCGTAAATTGAAACAGCAGTTTTTTGAGAAATTGTATGCAACTCGCGTTCGCCATTGCGACCTTTACCGCTAACCTCTAACTGGCAACTACTGTACTTAAAATTCTTTACATCCAAACCACTAATTTCACCGCGCCGTAGAGCATTACTCCATAACAACCGCATAATACAGTAATCGCGCTTTCCGGCAAGGGTATCAGTATCGATTTTCTCAAATAACTTGACAACCTCTGCAACCTCTATCCCCTTAGTATCCCGATACGGTCTAATTTTCTCATTTTTAATTACGGATAGGTCGTAATCGCAGATGCTAAAAATCTGCCCCATCTCCACCAAAGATTTTATCGCGCTAATTCTGCGGTTAACCGTCGCTGGCGCTAAACCTTGCTCAAAAAGATGGTTCCGATAAGCAACCACAACCGATATCGCCTGCGTCTTAGATAGCGATAAAAACTCGCGGGCAAGGTCAGATGTTAATTCGCGACCGGGAGCAACGAGATTGAAGAAATTTCGCAAGTCATGAGAGTAAGCCCTGCGAGTGTGTTCGGAGCGCTTTTGCCTCAGTAACACTTCGAGAATTTGCTTACTATCTTCTTGGGTAATTGTACTTAAAGTGGTGATAGAGCGGAGCGTGATGATACCTGACATAGAAGAAAATCGTCGAATACGAGAGCTTGTGCGCGTTAAGTGTATGTTTAAACGTGCATTCTCACCACCACTTTACATTATTTTTGACTTTATTCCTCACCAAGAATCGATATTAATCCGTAGTCGTTATGATGTCGGGTTTGATTTAAATGCTATTAGCTCCAAAGCGCAACACAAGGTTGTCATAACGGAGGCACTTATCCTTGCAAAAAAAGTCGAAGTAGGAACGGCATTAGGAGATAATTGTTTCAATGGTTCGGTTCGGGAGTGCTTCTATAGAAGACGGGATTTGATACTAAACAAGAAGAAAAGTTGGGTTATGTACTAGTTCTTCTCAGGGAAGCGGATGCTTATGCTGCTCGGCAATCCATTGATGATGGAAGTGGAGAAGAGTTTATCGGGGTAACTAATATGTTGGAGTCGGCACAGGGAAGGGAAGACGAAAAAGCAAGCTAGGCTCTTAATTGAAAAGTATGCAGATTTTATAGAAGAACAGATGGAAAGTTCGCTTCTATGTGCGCGTTACTATCAAGTGTCTTAAGCGTAAAAATGATGGACAGCTTATGTGCGAACACGTTGAGACGAGTCAGGTTGATGCGGGATGATTTTTAGGGGCACTCGCGCTCCTCAATCGCCATAAATATCTTTCAATACGGCTTCAAGCCCTGCATCTAAATCTTGCATTGCTTCATCCAAACTGTCATAACTATCTTTCCCCTCCCAAAGCATTCCACCGCAATCGAGTGCGCGTACAAAAGAATTCAACGGACTATCTACGTCGTAACCAATTTCAATCCACCCCTCATGCTCATACACCCAGCGATCAATATTTGGATAAGTTTTTTCCAATGAAACTTTCATGTTTCTTCCCTATCATGCTGTAAAGTTCTTTTTGCTGCTTCCAAACGATAACCAGCTTCCTGAATGTAGTATCCAGCCGCACCAATGTCTTCAAAAACATCTTTCCATTGAGGATGGTTTGTGGTGAAAAGTTCTCCCAGTTGTTCGCCAAGCAGGTTTGAGTTCTTCTTGGATTGCGATTAGTTTTTGAATATCATCCATATTTAGCTACCACAAAGATAATTGCCCTGGCGATATATTAGATTTACCGCCTTGATGGTATAAAAGGTGGCAGCCGCTACAAAGCGCTGCGAGATTACTCTTAGAATTATTTGATGGATTTCTGTCCCAATGATGGGTCTGTAGAGTGCGTTTCATCCGTTCTGAGCGTGTCAGTTTAGAAGTATCTTCTCCGGGGCGTATGCATTGTAAACCGCACTTTTGACACTGCCATTGTACGGATTTTTTAACTGATGTAGAGATGTCCGTCCAATCGTCTGGGTACGGGTTAAACGACATTGA
>JBCCLY010000295.1:0-5692 GCA_039026655.1 Cyanobacteria bacterium P01_C01_bin.38
TAAATAATTTCTCGCACAAATAACGCTCGTGTTCCGATTGTAAATCTAAACCCCAATTTACCGGATATTCAAACTTAGTATCGGCTTTTTCTAATAGTTTGACGGCTTCTGTATAGGTAATCCGTTCAAACTGATTATTAATAATATTCTCTGCGGTTTCTAATACAGTTTTATCTACTCGCAGATTAAAAAAGTCCATGTCTTCGGGACATTTATCCATTACATATTTAAAGACATATCTGAGAAACTCCTCAGCTAAATCCATGTCTTCGGAAAGTTCGCAAAAAGCCATTTCCGGCTCAACCATCCAAAATTCTGCAAGGTGACGGGAAGTATTAGAATTTTCTGCACGGAAGGTAGGACCAAAAGTATAGACGTTACCAAACGTCATTGCCATAATTTCGGCTTCTAATTGACCGCTAACGGTTAAATATGTAGGTCTACCAAAGAAGTCTTGACTATAGTCTATCTTCTTATCTTCCGTTTGAGGAATATTCTTTAAATCCAAATTGGTAACGCTAAAAAGCTCGCCAGCACCTTCGCAATCGCTAGCGGTAATAATCGGCGTGTGTGCCCACAAAAAGCCCCGTTGCTGAAAAAATTCATGAATTGCCGCAGCACAAGCATTACGCACCCGGAAAACCGCACCTAATGAATTAGTACGACTGCGTAAATGTCCAATTGTTCTGAGAAACTCAAAAGAATGGCGTTTCTTCTGTAGCGGATAAGTTTCTGGATCTGCTTCACCATAAACTTTAACCGTTTCTGCTTTTAATTCAATCCGCTGTCCTTTTCCTTGAGACTCAACCAGTATTCCTGATGCCTCCACAGAAGCACCTGTATTTAATTGTTTTAGAATATTGTCATAATCTGGTAAATCTTGGTCTAGCACAACTTGCAGACTAGCCAAAGATGAACCATCATTAACTTCAATAAAAGCAAACCCTTTTAACTCGCGCTTTGTTCTCACCCAACCCTGCACCTTTACTGTCTCCGAGGGTTGAGCGCTCCGCAATATTTCTGCAATCCGTTTTTCTATCATATATTTGTCTTCCAAGAATAAAAATTTAGTGCTGTTGGTTGTTAGTTGTTGGTTGTTAGTTGCTAGTTGTTAGTTGTTTATTTCTGAATTCCTAACTCCTAACTCCTAACTCCTAACTCTTACCCAATAGCAGACTTTAATAACCAGCCTATGATAACGCCCAATCCACCAAAACGGACTACTTGCCAAAATAAGTCTTTCAAACCGCTTTTGGTAAATATAACGCTACCACCAAACAGCACTAAATAACTCTCAGAAAACAATCCTAAAGCATTATCTAAATTTTCTAACTGTTCTTTAATCTGCTTCAACTCCACTTTTAACGATCGCGAAGTGGTTTGCTGCATTTCCTTTTTGATTTCGTCGAAACGCCGCACTAGTTCAATTTGGCGTTTTTTGTCAGTAAGCATCTGAGCATAGCGCTGTTTTAATCCATCAAGGCTTTGCTCTACTGACAATATTTCTTGCTGCAATTCTTGTTCGAGATTTTCCTCACCTGATGATTGAGAAGATTGTTTGGGCGACTCCATGAGCAACGTATTACAGTAAAAGAGAACGTTATTACCAGCATGCAGGTTATGTCTCAATCCAGCCAACTGCCTAAAACTAGTCAATTGCAAGAAATAAGTACAGTCGAACTAGCTCAAGCTCTATTGGAGAGATTGAGTATATCTCCTAACGATTGGCATCGCCTCAAGTCTAACCGCAAAGTTCGTGCTTGCGAACAAACAGCTGCTGCGCTGGTATATCTTCTTTCCGAACAACCAGAAGAAGCTCAAACCAGGTTGGAGCAAGCTTGTGGCTGGTTAAATCGTTCTATAAGTGCGCCACCTTGCCCAACCCACGGACAAAAAAAAGACGGTTAGTTATTAGTTGTTAGTTGTTAGTTGATAGTTGATAGTTGTTAGTTGATAGTTGTTATTTGATAGTTGTTAGTTGTTGATTATTCAAGCCCTAACTCCATCCGTTGCCTAACTCCATCCGTTGCCTAACTCTTAACTCATAACTCCTAACTCCCAACTCCTAATTCCTAACTCTTAACTAAAAATTAATTCCGTAATAAAGGTATAGGTATCCTACTGCGTTTATGTTCCAACTGCTTGCACAAACGTAGTTCCGTACCTCTACGATTCCATTCTACTTGGTCAAAAATTAGATGCAGTATCGATAAACCGCGACCATTTTCTGATTCGTCAGGTGGCAGATACTCGGTAGGATCTTCTTCACAATCGCATTCAGGAATAAATCCTTTACCTTGATCTGATATTATCCACCAGTATCTATCATCAATTAAAGAAAAACGAACTACAACTTTTTTTCCAGGATCGAGATTATTTCCGTGCTTCGCTGCATTAACTAAGGCTTCTTGAAGCCCCAGTCTTAACTCAGCCTGCATTTCTCCTGGAATTTCTGCCAAAAGCAAATCTAAAATCGGGCAGAGATATAGAGTTGAGGCAAAACTAATCGTGCCCCAATTACGTCCTACCGGACGAAGTGAAATGGTAATCACAAGAGAAACCCCGTAGCTTTCGGCGACTGCTAAACATGACTTTCTGCTATCTACCGCGCACCCTGAAATTTTTATGAGGTGGTCATGTTGCCTAAATTTTTATGTTCGTACAACTAATTTTTGTATGCTACTTAGCATTGACTCTTTTTATGAAATAAAAGTTGCTCAAATCAAAATCAACTGATTTTTTTTTAACTACAAAAGGTAACAAACTATGAATTTACTTGAAGCATGAATGAGTAATTTAATACTCCTACAATTTAGTCGATTTGTAATTTAAACAACTTTTTATTTATTTTTAAGAGTCCCCTATAACGTCAATTTCTTTATACAAAAGGTATTCTATATTTAGATTAATTCAATTTTAGCATTTTTACTATGCGCTAGACTACAATTTTCAAATTTCACCCTTATATTTAGCTAAGTACCTTTGACTAAATCCGATAGTACAAGAAATGCTGCAACTTCCACATGAGATGTCTGAGGAAAAAAGTCAGCTGGTTGTACTCGCGACAAAGTGTATAATCCATCTTGACAAAGTTGCTGTAAGTCGCGAGCCTGCGTTGCTGCTTTACAACTTACGTAAACAATACGGGCTGGTTTTGCTTTGCGTAAAGTTTCGATTACAGTGCGATTGCATCCTTTTCTCGGTGGGTCAAGTATAACAATATCCGGTTTCGTAGATATCCGAGACAGTATTTCTTCTACCTTTCCTGAATGGAAGGCCACATTATTTATGTGATTATACTGAGCATTAATTTTTGCTCTTGCGACAGATGATTGTTGTATCTCCAAACCAATAGCAAGATGTACTTGTTTTGCTAGTGGCAAAGTTAAAGTCCCTATACCACAATAGGCATCAACTAGTATTTCATAGCCTTGTAAATTTAATTCGGATTGGATTTCGTACAACAATGCCTCTGCTGTTTCAGTGTTTACTTGGAAAAATGTATCCGGACTTATTTGAAATTTTAAAGATGCAAATTCTTCTTCTAAGTAATCTCTCCCAGCAATAGTTCGAGTTTCCTTACCAAAAATCGCATTGGTGCGAGATTGATTCCGGTTTAACATCACTCCTACTAATAGGGGATAGCGTTCTAACCACTCTTGCGCTCTTAGCTCAATTCCTGGTAAATTCCAATCCTTTACGATCAAAGTCAGCAAAATTTCTCCAGTACGCCTACCAATACGTAAACCCAGATGGCGTATAATTCCCTTATGGCTGCGCTCGTCATAAATCTGCCATCCCTTTGATTGGATATCTTGCTTAATTTCTTTAAGAATCGGGTTTAACCGCGAATCTTGTACCGGACATTGATTCAGATTAACTATTTGATGAGAAGATTTTTGGTAGTAGCCAGCTATAACTCCCCCGGTAGAAGATGTCCCCACTGGGTAAGTTGCTTTATTGCGATAAGAAATTGGCGTACCCGCAGTTAATACCGGATCGACTTGCGGTTGTGTGAAACCACCAATACGTTCCAAAGCTTGAATCACAGCTTTACGCTTGGCTTCGAGTTGGTACTCATAACTGATATGCTGCCACTGACAGCCGCCACACTTATCAGCTACAATGCAAGCGGCTCTAATCCGATTGGGTGAAGACTGTAATAATTCTTTAACTTTGCCCTTTGCATAATTTGGCTTAACATTTACCAAACGAATCTTCACGCGATCGCCAGGTACCGTATCTGGTACAAACACCACCAATTCATCGATTCTAGCCACACCATCACCCGTATCGCTCAAGTCTGTAATTACAGCCTCAACCAAATCGCCCTGCTTCCACTTTGCTCTAGTCATCAATTAACAATTAACAATTAACAATTATCAGTTAACAGTAACCAGTAACCAGCGAACAGTTAAGGATTTTAAACTCCTAACTCCTAACTCCTAACTCCTAACTCTTAACTCCTAACTCCTAACTCCTAACTCCTAACTTCCCCTTGTCTCCCCATCTCCCCATCCCCCCATCTCCCCTTCACTCTTGGTACTTGAATCGGTAAACTATCAGTAATAATAAAAAAAGCACTTTCTTTTATAAGTCATGACTGTAGTTAGCCAAGTTATTCTCCAATCTGACGACGAGCTGCGTTATCCCAGCAGCGGCGAACTTAAGAATATCCAAGACTATTTGAAAACCGGCGAACAAAGGGTGCGAATTGTCAGTACCCTAACCGAAAATGAAAAAAAGATAGTTGAACAAGCTACCAAAACACTTTGGCAAAAGCGCCCTGACTTTATTGCTCCAGGGGGCAATGCTTACGGACAGCGCGAACGTGCCCTATGCGTCCGCGATTATGGTTGGTATTTACGCTTAGTCACCTACGGAATACTCGCAGGTGATAAAGAACCTATTGAAAAAATTGGTTTGATTGGCGTAAAAGAAATGTACAACTCTTTAGGAGTCCCCGTACCTGGAATGGTAGAAGCGATCAAAGGATTAAAGGAAGCTTCTATAAATCTATTAAGTGCTGATGATGCACAGCAAGCTGCTCCTTACTTCGATTTCATCATTCAAGCCATGTCTTAATTTGACTGTAATTTGGCTTGATTTTCCTTCATAACCCGTCATATCTAATAAACCCCAATACCAAGGGATTAATAAGCAAAAATTGTTTTTGATGGGATATCGGAAAAATCTTTAATTAAAATAAGGGTTTAATAGCGAATTTGTCACAGATTCCTTCCTTAAATCCATCTTCCCCACGCTTGGTAGTGGCTGCGGCAGAATTCCTGTCAAGTTACCAACAAGTCGTGGGGAAACTTATTTCGGTTAGTGGTTAGCTGTAAAAATATCTACCCCCTCTACCCACTCTCCCCCTTCTACCCCCTCTCTCGATTCCCAATGCCCAATCCCCAATCCCCAATGCCCAATCCCCAATAAAATATATGCAAATACAAAAAGCCGACAGTCCTTTGATAGAGACTGTCGGCTATTAGTGTGTTCCCTATTAATGACTCGGCTAGAGTTCAGTTATATACAATTATGCTTCTAGCTGTGTTATTAGCAGAGGATCTCAATCATGGATACTTGTGATTCTCGTCACAACGAAACTGCATATAAGCTGTATCACATTTATTTTTATTCGCAAAAAAATATGATCGAAAATATGGGATAAAAGTTACTCTGAGTTACA
>JBCCLY010000296.1:0-5680 GCA_039026655.1 Cyanobacteria bacterium P01_C01_bin.38
ATCAAACCGCTTTCTCGCTGGCATCCCCACGCTCGTCAAATAACTGATTGGGGAATAATCGCCGCGTCTGTATTGTTATGTTTATTTCTATTACCCAATCGTTTTCCCGGTATGGAATTATTGGGAATTGGGGCTAACTGGCTATTAATTTGGGTTGTAGCTTGGAGTGTCAAGCGTTCGGCTTTTCAAGGAGCTTTCGCCGGTATCGTTTTGGGTTTGCTTCAAGATGCGATGACAGCACCCCACCCGACTCATGCTATAAGTTTGGGTATAGTTGGTTTCTTGGTAGGTTTATTTCCAAAACAGCGCTTCATCCAAGAAGATTTTATTTCTATTGCCTTAATCGTTTTTGTGATGGCTATGTTATCCGATACGATTTTCGCTTTGCAGTTGATTGCGGCGGGTACTGCTAGCTCTGACGTGATTTGGGCATATTACAAAAAGGTAACTTTAGCTTCTGCCATTCTCAGCAGTCTTTGGGCACCTGTAGTTTATTATCCTTTAAATCGCTGGTGGCAGCAGTTGAAGTTGGCAGAACAAACATCTTAGGAGTTAGGAGTTAGGAGTTAGGAGTTAGGAGTTAGGAGTTAAGAGTTAGGAGTTAGGAGTTAGGAGTTAGGAGTTTAAAATTCTTCTTGTCTCCCCATTTCCCCATTTCCCTAAAGGAGGAAGGAATCGCAGTTACAGCTGCTCGATTCTTTCCTCCTTATTTTGTGTGAATAAATTTTTTTGGAATTTATTATGCTGGCTCTGGCAATATGGATGCAAGAAGCTAAGTGGAGTTTTGATGTTGCAGGCTTTTATATGGGCTTGTATGAATTCCTCTTACCGTTGGGAAGCAAGTTTTCCTAATTTCTGGGAAATAGACTGTATTCACGCAAAAATACTGATTTATTATGAACAATTCTCCTGCAAACCATAGTGTAGATAATTTAATATCTAATATCGGGAAGGAAAAAGCTTCGGAATTTGAATTGCCATATGCTGAGCGATCGCCGATTGAAGCGGTGGGGAGTGATTTTGACAGAAGAATGATGCAGCGCTGTTTGGAATTGGCTCGTCGTGGTTTGGGGCGTACTTCACCCAATCCGATGGTAGGAGCGGTAATTGTCAAAGATGGCGAAATTATCGGGGAAGGTTTTCATCCGAGGGCTGGAGAACCTCATGCGGAAGTTTTTGCGCTCAAAGCTGCTGGAGAAAATGCCCGTGGAGCGACGATTTACGTGAGTTTAGAACCTTGCAATCATTACGGACGTACTCCCCCCTGCTCGGAGGCTATAGTAGCCGCAGGATTGGCAAAAGCTGTAGTGGGTATGGTAGATCCAAATCCATTAGTTGGTGGAGGTGGTATTAAGCGCTTGCAAGAAGCTGGGATAGAAGTAGTTTCGGGAGTGGAAGAAGCAGATTGTCGGAAGCTGAATGAAGGGTTTATTCATCGGATTCTTTATAAAAAGCCTTTGGGTATTTTGAAATACGCTATGACTTTGGATGGTAAAATTGCTACGACAACAGGTCATAGTGCTTGGGTAACGAATCCAGATGCCCGCAGTGCAGTTAGAGAATTACGTGCCCGCTGCGATGCTGTTGTTGTTGGTGGTAATACTGTACGTCAAGATAATCCTCGCTTGACTTCTCGTTTTCCAGGAGCGCATAACCCATTACGAGTCGTTATGAGTCGCACTTTAAACTTGCCTCAAGAAGCACATTTGTGGCAAACACAAGAATCACCTACCCTTGTATTAACAGAAGTTGGAAGCAGCCCTTTTCAACAAGAAAGTTTGCGAAAACAAGGCGTAAAAGTGGTGGAATTATCACCACTCACGCCCGAAAAAGCAATGGCTTACCTATACGACTTAGGCTTTTGTAACGTGCTGTGGGAATGTGGAGGAATTCTAGCTGCTAATGCCATCGCTAGCGGAGCAGTACAAAAAGTATTAGCATTTATAGCTCCAAAAATTATTGGTGGGAGTAATGCTCCGACACCAGTAGGAGATTTAGGTTTTACTACAATGACTCAAGCACTGGTTTTGGAACGTGTAGAGATGAGAATTGTAGGATCTGATTGTTTGGTGGAAGGATATTTACCGTATTCATAATCGCTAATTTTTTCGCTCTTTGTAGCGTGCGTTGTTTGCCAAAAGCTACATTTCTCTGCTTTCGATCGAGAAGCGATGATATTTGAACAAATTGTCCATCAATTGAAGGTTGATTGTAAACTGTATTGGCGTTCATGGGCTATATCGCGGATAAGAGGAAGTCGAGATTGAATGTAATCGCCAAGAAAATCGGCTTCGTGACAATCCAACGATGCTTGGTTTTTTGTTTGTTTTACCAACAACTGAACCAAGCTTGCATCATCCATTTGTAACAACGTCTTGGTTTGCGTTTTTTCAACTACAGACCAAACTTGACGCATAATTTTAGGAGTCATAGACCTCTATTTCATGAAAATTTGATTAGCTGTTTTCAGGATACACAATTAAAACAGTAACGTCCGGTGTTATTGCACATCACGACATAACTATTATAAAAAACTTAATATATTGAGTTATTAGTTGATAAAGCTTAAGAATTAACGATTCTATACTAATAATTTTAGAACTAAAAATGAGATTTGGGACAAACTTTTTAATTTATAATTGGATTTTGTGATGAAGACTACGAATACATAGCTTTGAAGCTTCACAACTTGTATTGTTTGATTTTAGATGATTGATTTTTACAAAAAGTTACTTGAGATTGAGCATATGCTATCGTTTAATATTACAACTTTGTAAACAAGAAACAATTAAGATAATTCAATCAGTTCAATTGTGAAGTTACTGCTAAATGGTAGCTGAAAGAATTGTTTTGTTAAAAATATTTACATTTATGTATAGAAAGTCAGATTTATCCTAATTCATTTGGTAATAAATATATTAAAAAGTAAAAATGTTTTTTCATCACGATTAAATCGTTGAGAATAATTAATTAAGTTAGTTTTTGAACAATTTAAGATTCACAAAATTTTTAAATAATTACAATTCATAATTATCTGTAAGTATCACTGCTTCTGGCACTGAGGACAATAATAATAGCGCCTTCCACCTGTAATATCTTTAACAATAGAAGTGCTACAAATATAGCAAGGTTTACTTTCACGTCCGAATACCCAGTGACGGTATTCTTGTCGCTTGTATCCCTTTGCTTTTAATTCGGCGGCTAATTCAAGATTATTAGTAATACCTTTAGTTTCGTAAGATTGTCTGGGAACGGAAAGTGCTGCTTTGGCAAGTTGTTGTAATTGTTTATTATTGCAATCTATTGGACGTAAAGTAGGATGTATTTTTGCAACAAATAGAACTTCGCTACGTAGATAATTACCGTTTCCCGCAAGAAAACTTTGGTCTAAAAATAAGTTAGAAAAGCGTTTTTTATAAAATTTTTTATCTTGTAATCTATTAATTATTTGCTCTACGTTAAGTGTTTCATCTAAAATATCAGGGCCAAGACGATTAAGAAAAGGATGAAGCGCTAATTCGTCTTGATTTAAAACTTCGATATCGGAAGCACTATAAAGTAAAGCTGAATTTTGATGATTATGAATTGCTAAACGTAATTGACGGTTAGTTTTAGGATAATCGTAAGCTTTACGCACCATCCATTTACCGTAAAGTTGATTGTGGCTGTAAATGGTAAGTTCGTTATCGAAGCGAATTAACATCGCTTTTCCTTTGGTGTCTACTGTTGTGATGCGATGGTTTTTTAATTGGGATTCGTAGGGTTTGAGATGTTGGAAAGCGAAGAATATTTCTTCTACTGGGGAGTGAATGACAGCAGAAGCTATTTTATCGGCTGCTTGTTTGATTTCTGGACCTTCTGGCATATATTTTTGTTAATGTAAATTAGCGTTTATATTATCTCTACTAAACCTCACCCCCAACCCCTCTCCTTGTTAAGGAGAGGGGAGTTAGAAGTTATTTCTAATTATTATTTTCAACTAATTGTTTAAATTCTTTCAAAATTTGTGTATATCTTTCTCCTGCTGCATATGTAAAATTATTGTGTTTAGCATCTTCAATCCATAAGGAGAGTTTTGGGGAAGGTGCTTGCTGAAATAATTGTTCGCTGTGATAAAACGGGACAACTTCATCGAGTTTGCCATGCATTATTAATACTGGGCATTTTACTTTTGGAATTTTTTTCAAATTATTGAATTTATCGAAAGGTAATATTTTGAAAGGTACTTTAACTTTAAATATAGAAGTAAAAGTGCTTTCGGTGATTAAACCAGCAACGGGTTTTCTGGCAGCTAAATCGATTGCCGAACCTCCTCCAAGGGAACGTCCAAAAGGTATTATTTGTTGGGGTGGTATGTTTAATTGTTGGGTTAAATAATTGTAAGCCGTATCAATGTCTTTATAAGCATTTTTTTCTGAAGGTTTGCCTTCGCTAGTTCCATAACCGCGATAATCATAAGCCAAGACATTCAAGCCAATATCTCTTAATTGTTCCAATCCAGGCTTAATCATACCTAAATCGGAAGCGTTTCCATGAGCGTGAAGGATTGTATATTTAGCGTCAGGGTTTGATAGGTAAATAGCAGAAAGTTTGGTTCCGTCTTCGCTGGTTAATTTGATTATTTCGTTGGTGTCTTGATAAGTGGAAGGTGGGGGGAGAAAGATTAGGTTTTCTACTTGGGTGTAGATGATGATTGCGAAAGTTATATAGATAAAAATTATGGTTGTTATCATTTTTTTGAGAAAGTTGATTATTAAGAGGTTTTTTGATTTTTGAGGTGTCATTTAGAATGAAGTTAGTTTTTGATCAATATGTATATTTTTAGATTGAGATTTGGGAATATTAGCTAAAGAAGGAAAATATAATTAAAAATCTACCATGAATAACTCTATTCAAAAAATTAAACTATTCTATTCTCAAAATTACAAGGAAGTATATGACAAAGGGGAATTAATTGATGTGAAATCTCTTTATCCTGCTCAAACTTGGGATTTTGAAGTTAGTGGATTGGAAGAATATAGTGAACAAGAAGCGTATCTTGAAGAATGTGAGTATAGTTTAAAAACTCAGTTCAATCTCGAAGATGTGCATATATTTCTAATGGAATTGCAGTTAGGAGAAAGAAAACCAACATATCCCCAAAATTATGCAAAATCTTATCGTTTCTATAAACAAAATGTCGATGAAGCAGATTTTGGCTCTGTATATACATTTGTAGTTACTATTGATAGACAAAGAATCTTCACTACTCGCGTAACTACAGATGGCGAACACGGATGGTTAGAACTTTATGATGCTGGAGGTAATAACCTTGGTGCTGCACGCACTGCTGGTGATAAAATTGCTTGGCGTTCTTTAAATTGGATTAGAGACAATTTTCCAGCATTTCCACCAGAAATTGATTGGAAATTGAGAAAGCGTAATTAATTAATTATTAATTTTAAATTCAAGCTACACCAAGTCCCGTATAAGGACGCTTATAAGGTGGCTGTAATCCCAAAACAATATCTTCTTTTTCAACTCCTAAATCTAATAATTCTTGCGCTAAATCAACATCAGTCATATTCTGCTGAATCCAAATTTTGCCATCTTTAATATCAAAATGCATCATGCTATGATAAACCCGCTTTAAACCATTCCAGCCAACATACATTAACTGATAATGGTCGCGGTTTGTATC
>JBCCLY010000297.1:0-5671 GCA_039026655.1 Cyanobacteria bacterium P01_C01_bin.38
CTAGTCCGCGCTCGGTGGAGCATTCTCTGTAGTGCTTGTCGTTGAGGCGATTGGTGGAAGTTTGTTGGGGTTTGGTTAATACAGCAGCGTTCATGATTAAATTCTCCAAAGTTTGTTTTTCCTGTCTTTGGAGTCGGGATGTCGTGCCACTCAACCACTACGCTTAGGGTTCCTGCTAAAATCGTTACCTACATAACTATTTGAAGAAAAATTTCAAGGCAGTTTGGGTACAATTGTGTATTTTTAGCAAGAAAATGCTGTACCACAGATGTCTTTTGACGACTAACTGTAGTAATATACATCTATGCGAGTAGCTCTGTGGCACAAATTCGTCTTCTTTCAACTTAGATGTGGTAAAAGTTTCTCAGGCTGATAACCACTTCTTAGTTTTCGACGATTTGACCCGACTTCTCGGTATTTAAAAATTTAATGATTTGATTTTTTTTGCATATTTCAGGCGATAAGAGTAATTAACTTGTTGCCTGTTTCTTTGTACCTCTCAATAAATGTAAATTTTGTTCCCGTCATGCAGGACAGCCAACATACATAGTTTTCTCAGGAAGGTAGAGAAAATTTGTCAAGCCTACTGCTAATAACTGCGCTTATTGTACAGCTTTTAGTATCATTGGTGAGCTGTAAGAAGCTAAAAAAACTATTTTTGATTAATGTAAACTTTTATATACTTTACTCGTTGTAGATAACTTTTTTTTAGCAACGAGCGACTCGGTATTGCATTTATTAAGAAGATTGAAATCAATCGTGATTCGGTTGGGTAGAGACTTTACGCAATATAGGAACGGCGGCGTTACCGTTACCTTGCGCTAAGAAGAGCTGCCCTTTTATGCCCGTTTTCTTGATTAGAGTCCAGAAAAACGGACAATTTGGATGTACTCCCGAGCCTGTTAACTATGGGAGCATTCTGCAATAAACCTGGAGCTTAATGTTCTTGTTAAGTAGCTTGCTCAACGGGTTCCGGTCTGTGTCACTTCCAAATATCACCAAACCCTTGAATCATATAGATTTCGTCCTTCATATCTACACCCCATCTATATGGTTTTATTCACAAAAGAATGTAAGCTATCTGTACGGGGTGTATTTGAGGTGTAGATATGGCAACAGTTAAGCGGGAGTCGATGAATTTCAAGTTACCGCAGCCTTTAGCAAATGCCTTACGTAAAGCAGCTTCTCCACAACCAGGTAAAACTGCTACGGATATAGTTATTCGGGGCTTGCTTCATGAACTAGGAGAAATACCAGGTTTGGAAGTAACCACGGAAGCGCGATTGCTAAAGTTAGAGTCCGAATTGCAGCAATTAGCCGATAGCATTAAGGGGCGATCGCCAAATTCTACTGATTCTCACACCGAAGAAAATCTCGTTGCGCTCAACAACCGAGTGGCAAGGTTAGAAGGAGCGTTAAGCGCAATCCAAGGTAATGTCAGCGCATCAAATAATCGCTCCCGATATAAGTCATCCGGTAATCCCTACAATCAAAGTGGTAGGCCCGCACAAATAGGAGCGCTTGACGCTCTAAAGCTGGCACTACGGCTTAATGTCCAGATTTCCACGCTCCAAGAGAAGCACGAAAGCTTAACAACCGAAGAATTTGCGGAGTGGAGTAAAAGTCGGGATAGAAGTAAGTATTCGTGGCGGTTTAACGAAAAAGATAAACTCTACCACCCAACTAAATAATTTCTACTACCGAGCGGGGCTAAAGTCATTCTACATATACATTGCAACTTATCTTTTTATTGATACAGCCCCCAAAGCTTGTTTTACGCGACTGCATTGGTGACGAAATAGAATTTTAACTGGGAACAGCGTTCGCTCTAGATTCCTTGCTCAAACTGTTCCCAAGCATCCACTTGGTCACGAATAGTAATACATTCGGCTAAAAATTTAATATTTAGCTCTGGTACAAGCACAGAAGATTCAATTTCTTCATAACCAAAGTTAGGAGCGAATTGTTGTAAATCACGCAGATAATAAAGACTAAATTTGTTTTTCTTCCAAAACCAAACTTCTTTTACTCCTAACCTGCTATAAGTTTCTAATTTTTTGATGCTACCGCTGGTAATAGTTACTTCTACAGCTAAATCTGGGATTTCTTTTTCATCATCATCAAAAGAGTAGCATTCGTCCGGTTCCGCTCCAGCTTGTTTTAAGCGATTTCTGACGGTCGTGCTACCCATTGAAAAATGTTTGATTCTTTTTTTACAAAAATAGAATTCTATTAGGAACCCAATTCGAGATTTAACGTTTTCATGTTTTTTGGAAGGTGACACAATTTCTAATGTTTCATCTAAATAAGTAACGCGGTAATGGGAGTTGTCTTCCAACTTGGCAAGTATTAACTCGTAGCTGTCCCAGGTTACATCACTAATTATTAAACGTCTTTCTGAGTCATCCGTTCTAGCTTCTGGAATTAATTCTATAAAGCTAACCACTGTTCCTCCTTACTTTAGCCGCTTTGGCGGTTGTGCGGGTTTGTAGTATTTTTCTTTGGTCAGTAGTTCTATGAGCGCCATATTTATCAAAGCACTCATACTTTTTAAGTTTTTATCCTCCACATAAACTTCACAAGCTTCTTTTAGTACTTCATTCTCAAGTTGAATAGATAATTTTGATTTTTTATTACCATTCTTGCTTATTCCACTCGTTTTATTCAGCGGTGGCGAGAACCATTCAATTAAAGCCGATTCAATCTCTGGTAAGAGTTCGGTTTCGTCAAAAAATAAGTAAGAAATTTTTACATTGCTGAGCTTTAATAGCTCTTCGTACTTATGATGATTTCCCCACCGTTTATGAACATTGATACTACGTCCTATATATTGGACTGTCCCTAAAGAATCAATAGCGAAATATATGGCTGCTTTCTTCGGAAATGCTGCTTTCTCTTCAAGCGGTAGCCACGGCAATGCTTTCAAGTCAAGCTTTTGAGGGTTTACTCGCATGATATCCATTCTTTACCATCCAATCTGTAAGTATTTTTTCTCCCAAATCAGAAATAGTCTTCCCTTCACGCAAAGCCGCAATCTTGAAATCCTCTTTTAGTGAAGGTTCTGAGAAGATTATCTTAATATCAGTTCCTTTAGATTTAACCATACGAAAAGTCGAATATTCGATAATTATAAGTTTCGCTTAGGTATAAAGAGAAGTCAATAAGAAACTATAATCGAAAAGTCGAATATTCCTGTAGTCGAAAAATCGAATAAGCGCTATATTATTTTTGTGAGTGGGAGATGTGCAACACCTAAGCAACACAAGAGCGCTATACGCAGATGAAAACTGCAAGACTAAACAAAGTCTTTTGTAAGCAAAAACTAAGCACATCATTGCCCCATAGTAAAAACAAGAATTAAGTTATATCAAGGCTTCTACTAATTAATCTGCACATTGAACGCAGTGCAGTTGACCATATGTGCAATACAGAAGAAAGTGAAGAATTAGCGGTAAATCCGATGTTATGTAAAGAGAAGTTTAGCACTGTTTTTATACCAGACTTAGACCCATATACGGAAAAAACTAAGCTAGCCGAGATTATGGGAATTCATAGAAACACTATTGGTAAGTGGCATAAATGGGCAAAGATATTTGTTTTGGATTACAGAAATGAATCAAATAAAACACCATTAATGAGTCGTTATCAGTGTTGGGTAATTGGAGAAATTTACAGATTATCCCTGCTGTTAAAGCGTAAACAAATGATTTGTTCGCATCTGAAAGAGAACCGAGATAATTACAGTCTGTTGCAATTTCAGCAAGTTTATAAAAATTACTCAATGTAATTAATGCAGAAAAATTCAAATTAACCCAATCCCTTAAGCGGTGAATGAACGCGGTAATTACCTTGCAGCAAGGCATATAGCCCCAAAGCAGAAACTTAAGAGGAAGCAGTTATTTGATAAATAAACCCGCATATTTGGTTAGCATCTGGACTAAAACATCCAGTTACCAGCTAATTTATTCGGAGCAAAAATATGTTTATTTCTGACGCTGTAAAATCTTTAAACTTATCTGAAGATGACGTAAGAATGACTCTTGTAGGCGTTCGTGATGACTGGGATAGTTGCAAAGAGATTAGTGAAGAGGAGTATCAATTAATCAGTCAAAGTGTTAGTGCAACTGCTTTACCTCCATCAGATGAAAGCACTGATGATACCACCTGCGGTGAAAGCACAGAGATTCAGCCTGTTGCTGATATGCCGATTGAGAAACAACAAACATTGATTGATAACGTTTCTCAAATCTTGGGGCATCAAATGGTTTTGAGCGTTCAGCGCCGGATTGAGATGGTTGACGCAATTGATAAATTAACCAATCAGGTAATACTTTCAAACCGCGAAACCAACCAAAAACATTTAGCAGCACAAATTGCTCAACAGGATGACGCGACCAAAGCGGAATTAATGCAAGCTATCAATACTTTGCAAGGATTGGTCAATACCCCCGTTGAGATGCCACAACGAAGCGAAATGAGCGACTTTAACAACGCGATACGCGAAGCTTCACGAAGTATCGCATCCGTTCAAAAAAAGATGCAGCGGTAGGAGGAATTACACCAAAAAAGTTAATTAGGGGGCTGATAAAGGCTCTCTGCCTGCCTTTCACCGCTCCTGCCGATATTTTGCAAGCAATTACAGATTTAGCTTACCAACGAGACGAACAATGAGAATTATTAACACATTCATTACACCATTCGATTTGTTAAATTCTGGCTTGGAACACTTAGCCAGTCTTGTTTACAAGTTGCCTTTTTGAATTGAGCAAAGAAAATGATCGGATGTCAGATTGAATTTTAAATTGCAGGACGCAGAGGGATGAGAAGCGTTTTTTACCATTTCCCCTTTTCGGCAGGAATGCACATCTGCTTTGAAACCGATGAAACGGAAACAACAAGGAGGCACTAACTATGACACCGGAAATCTTAAAGGCTTATCAACAACACGCTCAAACGTTGATTGACATATTAGAAGAAGTTCAATCAATAGCTGAGGAGTGCAACGTAGAGACGTTTCTAAGCACTGCTCGTGATGGCTTAACCAGTATTGTTCGGGCAGTTGAGCCGCGCAACGAACTGGCGATTGCAATGATCCAAGACACAACTAATATTGACTGCGAAATCGACCAATCTAACTTCTTGGGTAACATTGCGGCTGCAATTGTCAACACCATTAATAGCCAGTTAGAAGCCGTAATTACCAATTAACAAACGCTCTCCAGACTGCCATCTGAAAAGCGTTATGGGATGCATCAAAAAGCCGCAAATAATACAAAATACAACAACAAGGATTTTATCACAATGGGCAAGCCACTCGGATTCTACTCTTTAGACGTTTTCGCTAACTCCCTCTTAATGGACATTGCAGAAACTTGGGGAGATGGATTAGACAATCTTACTGAAGCAGATAAATTATGGTTGATTGCTCGTATTGCTCACGAAGCGTGGCAGCAAGAACCAACCAACTCAGCACCAACTGATGAAGCTTCCGAGGTAGTAGACCGCATTGCAGAGTTGAGCTATCACGAAAAATTAACCCTCTTTTATCACTCTAGGCAGAGGAAAAAGAGAAATCCCCATAATTTAGTTCTGCTAAAATCGAGTTTGTGAAGTAATTAATTATCCTTTGAAGCTTTAAAAATCCCTCAGATAACTGAGGTATTTTAAAAAC
>JBCCLY010000298.1:0-5667 GCA_039026655.1 Cyanobacteria bacterium P01_C01_bin.38
GAAGGATTTTCTACTACAAACCCTAAATGACGTTTCATCGAAGAAACTAATCTATACCAAGTTATATCCGAGATTTTCTTCCCTAAAGTCTGCTCGTAAAGGCTTCTGAGCTTTCTGTATTTTCTTAAGTAGTTCTTGCTTGCCATATATTAATCGCTACCCTCCAATAAATAGATATACGGTGGTGATGTATCTAGTTGATGACTATCTGCAAATTCTTAGTTATCCGATACGCCAATAACTTTGAACCATGTATCAATACCCTTGGACACCTATCTGATAACTTGGACAACAATTGAATGAAAATCATTGTTATTTCACTTGATACAACCCCTCTTTTCCTGAATTTTCAATGTTTTGGTGTAATTAGACTCCCCTTAAAAACAACTTTTTATACACCCCTGTTCACACGTTGTTGCGCGTGTTTTGCACAAAGTTTTAGACATGGTTGCAGTGAGTGTTATCCATGTCCTGCGATGGAACGCTATAAACCAAAAAGTAACTAATTTGTCACTAAGCGTTACTAACCGCGTCATGAATGTTAGTATAACGCATGGAAGTACATGGTTAATACGAATCAGGTACTAATAAGTTACTTTTGACTACTTTGAGAGCGTGAAATGTACGATAGAAGCGATATACAGAATATTAAGATAGAAGATAACGTGAGCAAGAGAGTCAATTTAACCATTCCTGATGTGGTTTATGAAGAATTAGAGGCTTGGGCTGAGTATCAAGGTCGCCCAACAGCGAATCTTGCTGCTTACCTGGTCGAATCCGCAATTAGAGAAGCGAAAGACAAAGGAGAATATCGCACATTAAGAAAAAAACACGATGAAAATCATGATAGGAACCCTTCATATAGCAGAGAAAAGGGGGATAAATGAATGTAGCTGAAATTGACCCACTTACGTTGCCATCGCTTCCATTAAGGGAGCGGAAGCAATTACCCAGTTGCTCTGCAATTTACTTTGCACAAAGATGGGCAACCCATAACAGAGGTAAGTTATGACTGCTGAGGAGTTGTTGGAGCGTTATGCTGCTGGGGAGAGAGATTTCAGCGGGGTTGATTTGGAGGGATCTGACTTGAGTAGGGCTGATTTGAGTGGAGCTAACCTTAGTCGTGCCGATATGCTCGAAGCTAACTTGAGTGGGGCTAGGTTGGGTGGTGCTGACTTCAGCTACGCTGTCCTGAATGCGACCAAGCTCATTAGTACCAATTGGAAGGGCGCTAATATTACTCAAGCCGAAATCATGGATGCTGACTTTACTAATGCCAATCTCCAAGGTGCTATTGGTTCTTTCGGTTGCGCTCATAGTGCTTTCTTGCAAAACACTATTTGGTGGAATGGTGATCTTGTAGTTGGTCCTGAGATTATTGATGCTTGAAATAAATCCCCTGCGGTAAGGAGAAATCATGACTCCAAAACCAATTCTCAAGAGAGAAAAAACATGATGAACACTAAGAAACACTTCCAGTTGCTTGCATACAGCTTCATTACTTGGCTCATTTTTTACATAATTGGACTTCCCGACTATTACCAGCAATGGTATTTTTGGGCAAAAATTGCGGTTTGTGTCTTCGTCACACTCATCTATTTTCCGATTACGCAATACACCCTCAAAAAGTACTGGACTGACGGCAAGCATTTGGTCAACTCGTGTTGGCTAGCCCTATACCTAACGCTTCCGCTTTTTGCATATGACTATCTGCTACTGGCAGTTTACAAGGGGCTTGGAATCGGGTTTGTTATTCCATACTGGTATTTGACGTTCTTCTACTTCTCTTTCTGGATTCAATTTCCTCTTGTCGGTTGGTGGATGCAACGCACCAAAACGCAGAGTGTGGAAGCAAGCACATTCTGAACAAGGCAATGCGTGTAACAAGAAAAATATTTGAGGACATCACCATGAAAGTAAATTCATTATATGTTTCTGTAGAAGACCGCGAACGCGCTAAAAACTTTTATCAAAACATCATATTTGAACGTGAGCCTTCGCTAGAAACAGATCGTTTTGTATTCTTCAATATTGATGGATTTTTATTTGGTCTTTTTGACCCCACAGTCACTGGTGAAAAAGTTCACTATGGTAACAACACAGTGCCTACTATTGAAGTAAATGATGTTGATAGTTTGTATGAACGACTAACCAAAGTAGGTTTGAAGACAATACTTCCTTTACAAGAGGTAAATGGAACAAAAATCTTTCAAGTCGAAGATACAGAAAGTAATATCCTCGAATTTTATCAATGGATTTGAGTAATAAATTTAAAAATTGTTTGTTAATAACAAGCGATTTACATTGGAATTTAACGATAATGTAAATTTCAAGTGCTTATGGGGCAAGAGTTGCAAGCGCTTATTGCCCCTCATGACAGCCAAGCATTACTGCTGGAGCTTGTTAAATCTACATTTCAGAAAAGAATTCCGCGCATATCTAAATTAACCAAAACGTTTTGGTTAGCAACAACGCTTGCAGCATCACAAATGACGCGACTGCATTTCATGCATCAAAATAATAATTAATTTTGCTCAAAGATAGCCAAATCATCATCAATGGGAACACTAATCTTATGGCAAAAAATAATACTAGTAAAAATAAACGTAAAAGAACGCGGAGTGTTAGTAATCCAAAAAGTTCTGGCGTAATTAATATCAGTAATTTTGCGACAAAAGTTGACCCTAATTTACTTCTTGATTGTCACAAACTATTGACAGTATTACAAAGCGATTTCTCAGATTTTATTAATGAAATAGCTACAACAGCGGCTATCAAATTAATAGAAAAAGAAACACTGGGTAAACTGCATCAATTTGAATACGATACTCTTGTTAAAAAACTTGCTAAGGAGATAGCAGAAAGCTTTACAGAAGAACTAAAAGATAATTCAGAATTACAAGCTAAGACGGAAAATTTACTACCTACAGATTTACCGGTTGTAGAACAAAATTTAAAGACCGTAGCTCCTATTCCATCGTCAGCAGTAATGTTTTCCAGTATGGAAGCCCTCAACAGGAAAGACTTATGGCATAAAGATACTGAAGGAACAGCATATTTACGATATACAGCTAAAGGTAATC
This sequence comes from Cyanobacteria bacterium P01_C01_bin.38, assembly GCA_039026655.1. GTDB lineage: Bacteria > Cyanobacteriota > Cyanobacteriia > Cyanobacteriales > Nostocaceae > Rivularia. Next base: position 3,084 of record JBCCLY010000298.1, read on the forward strand.
CTGAAAATTACATTGAGCATTATATTTCTAGCCCTGGTGATATAACCATGCTTCCTTGGCATGAGGCTCAACAAATTATTGATAAATTTGGCTTTACAACTGCCAAATTACACCTAATTTTTGCTGCCCATACTATGAACCAAGAGAAGCCTTGGGAAAGCACTTTTAATCTAAAAGCAAGCGATATTATTAAAGAATTTGGCTGGGAGAAGAACCATAAAAAAGCAAAAGTAGAAAAGCTATTAGAAATTGCTAGTACCGCCTTTGCTCTTGATTGTCTTTTGGTAAAAACTGTTTGGGTAGAGGGGAGAAATAAGCAAGGAAAAATGGTAGGTAGCGTTCCCGTAGGAAGAATGTGGAACGTACATATTCAAGCTACAGGTCAATTTAATTTAGAAGGAAAAATAGACAAGCCCGATGAAGTATTTATCACCATACAACCGGGACTGTGGACGCGAGATTTTTTAAACCGAGCCGGAGCCACATCGCGAGAAGCTTTATACCAGTTTGGCTACTTAGCCCAGCAAGTTTTAAAAATTGACCCCCACCACAACGAATTGGCGCTAAGGTTAGCCATACATTTGACTTTGGATAGTCGAGTCCGCCTTGATGGTAAGTACAAAGTGCATGAGCTATTGCAAATTGCATTTCCCGAAACGGTCATAAATAAAGCCCAGTCAGATTTCCGCAGAGCATATGACCTAAAGAAGCGCTGGGATAGTGCCATAAAACTACTTCTCAAACTGAACTGGCAGGTTGTATTTGACTCAGAAACTTACCCTTCTTGGCTAAGACCAGATTCCAAGGATAAAAAACCAAAAGGATACATAAATAATCTTCTAGATGCCAAGTTAATTATCAAACCCCCAGACCCCATCCCCAAACTCATAGCGTCCAAAGTTAAAGTCAAACGAAAGAAATCTAAAATTAAACAGTCAAAACCCAAAACCGCACCCGTTCAACCGCAAGAAGTTATAAATTTAACCGGCAGTCAAGTCAAAGAAGCACGCATTGCCAAAGGTTGGTCGCAGGCTAAACTGGCTGGTTTTCTAGAAATTTCTCAAAACCTCATCTCCTTGATTGAACGGGGCGAGCGCTCCATCAATTCTCAACTAGCTCTACAAATGCAAACGCTTTTGTTCTAGAACAAACATCCAAACTTATTGCAGTCAAATCAATATACAGCAAGGATTTGAGCTTTAGAACAAAAACATCCGTATCCCTGGATGAAAACCCCCACATCCACATCCCTGGATGATTAACCGCATCCACATCCCCGGATGATTAACCGCATCCACACCCCCGGATGAGTGACCGCATCCACACCCCTGGATAAAAACCTCCACATCCCCGGATGATTAACCGTATCCATATCCCCAGGGATTACCCGCATCCACATCCCTGGATGATTGCCCGCATCCACACCCCCGGATAATCAATTTGAAAATGCAAAATAATTCGCCCGGATTACACACGATAAAAAACGCTGAAACGGCTATTTTCCCTTACCTCTTTGTTTTTAAAAAAAAAGTTGAAAAATTAGTATCTAAACCCTTGCTGTATATGAATTTAAGTTTTAAAACAAAGCATCCACATCCCCGGATGAAATCATCCACATCCCCGGATGAAAAAAAAAATGAGTCCTTATCTGGTAAGGATTTCAGAGCTTTAAAACAGCCCGGATAAAGTATTAGATCAAAACTCCGAACTCGTGTTTGCACTTCTGGCATGATATTTGAGTGCCGACTTTAAAGTTCACCTGCATCAAAAACAAATACAGGAGTAACCAAATTTATGCCAAGTAGAAAAATTTCAGAAAGAAAAGTTGGTTAGCGCTTGCAAATTCTCCTAGAAATTGAAGGAGTCCAAAAAAAGGAGTCCGAAAATAAAGCGAGAAAAGTAACTGAGCCTTCAAACTTCCTAATGCCTGTAGAACTGCATTCATAAAGCTTGTTAGCGACAAAGCCAAGAGCCTAAACTCTCAAGCGAAAACCAAAGAAAACCACCAAAACGTTAACAAATTTTTAGGCATAAAGTTTAAAGACTCTGCTACAAAACCGCTCAATTTCTAGGAGATTTTGTAAGCACTAATCGGCTCCAACCAATACTTTGGAGTCCGAAAATGCAAAGAATCCGCACTTGTCATAAGGCTTGTGGGGGTGCGCCCTTGATGTCGAAAAACATCCAACACCCCAACAACCTCACACCCAACGAATATCAAGAACTCGCCTTCTTAAGCGCCATTCACCCCGCGCTAATCGCAGCGAACTTCTTTCACATCGAAGGCACAACCGTCTACGATTACCTTTTCATCTCAAAAGACCTACCCCGAACCAATCCCGGAAGAATCAGCAGCGGCTTCCTAAGACGCTACCAACACGCCGAACTCGGTGGATGGTGGGTTAGCGGGCTAGACCCCTACAACAACTGGAAGCGGATGGAGTGGGGACGATTTAAGCCCACCCACCCGCGAATTGACTCAAAAGGCAGATTCATCAAATACGAATCGCCACCCAAAATTCCCAACCGCGTCACCTACTTTGACGTACCAGACTGCATTTGGGACAAAGTAGCCAAACGGTAC